>OZ245020.1:1800000-1985365 GCA_965223865.1 Nitrosarchaeum sp. | reverse complement strand
CATTTAGCAAAGAGACAATTTTGGCCTAATAAATACACTATCTGAAAATCACTATAGTGTTAAATAATTCCAAATTTGGCACTAGTATCTTAAAGTAGTCCTAGTTAACTATCGAATTCTCATAAATTAATTGAAAAGGTTGGTCTGTCATCTCCGTGCCGACGCTGGAGATCTTAAGACAAACGCTGTCGTCAGTAATCACCATTGCTGACCTTAAGCAAACGAGCTGTCATCAACATACCTTTTGGTAGTTGGTCTTAAGCTCAACTCTTTTCTTTTATTGAATTAAATTTAGAGATTATTAAAACCAAGTCATGAATACCTTTGATGCAATAAAGAAAAGACGATCGATCAAAAGCTTTGATATTAATCACAAAATTACAAAAAATGAAATTACACAAATTTTGGAATCTGCCATTCTGTCTCCTACCTCATACAACATTCAAAATTGGCGTTTTGTAATTGTTACAAATCAGGAATTAAAAGACAAACTATCTGAACTATCTCATGGTCAAAAACAAGTATCAGAGGCATCATTAGTGATAATACTATGTGCTGATCTGAATTCATGGAATAAAGACCCTCAACGATATTGGAAAAATATTCCCAAAGAACCTCGAAATGCTCTAGTTGATTCTCTGAAAAATTCTTACCGTGAAAAACCCCAACAGCAAAGAGATGAGGCAATGAGGTCTTGTGGCATGGCTGCCCAAACAATAATGCTTGCAGCAAAATCTATGGGATATGATACATGCCCCATGAAGGGCTTTGATTATGAGAAAGTAGGTAAATTGATCAAACTACCTGGCGATCATGTGATTGCAATGATGGTTGTGGTCGGAAAAGCAACAAAACAAGCCTCTCCTAGAGGGGGACAATTACCCTTATCTGAACTAGTTTTTGAGAATAATTTCTGAATAGCAATTAAAGAAAAAAATATCTCAATACTTCAAAATTAGAAAAAAGTGTTTAAACTAGTTGTATTTTGTTGTATAATATGAAAACCCTAATTCCAATCTTTGCAATTATTTTATTTACAGTAATTTCTATCAATATAATTCCCGACACATTTGCTGAAACTCAGACAAATACCTCAAGTGATGGAACTCTTGATGTTAAATTAGATTTAGATGATCCACAACCAGGAGAAGAGACAAAGCTCAAAATTGAATTTATCAATCCTCAAACTAACAAAACTCAAGAACACATTGATTATACCATAAAAATAGAAAATAATGGAAATTCAATATTTGGACCTATTCCACTGACACATACCAGTCCTGGTTCTGTTACCATTCCAGTAACACTTGAGGGTGGAACTAACAAAATAACACTAGAGATTGAAGGAATATTGTTTATGCCAATTCCCCAAGAGACAGTTTCATTTGATGTGATAATTGGCCAACAACCTTCAGAAATTAAAGATGATTCTACAGGGAAAGTTCCAACATGGATTAAAAATAATGCAGGTTGGTGGGCAAATGGTGATATTGATGATAGTACCTTTGTTTCTGGAATTCAATTTCTAATTAAAGAGAAAATAATCTCAGTTTCCTCTGATGCATCCTTAGAATCAAAAAGTAATGAAATTCCAGGATGGATTAAGAATAATGCTGACTGGTGGAGTCAGGGACTAATTTCTGATGATGATTTTCTAAAAGGAATAGAGTTTTTGGTGCAAAACGGAATAATTTCAGTATCTACTCAAACCACTGAAGTACAACTTAACTTGGGTGGTGTTAACTTGTCGCAAGCATCTCCAATACTTGGTTCTGAAGATGCACAAATTACAATAATAGAGTTTGGGGATTATCAATGTCCAAAATGTAAAGAGTGGTTTCTCAATACAAAACCAGACATTGTAACAAATTACATAGATACAGGAAAGGCTAATCTCTATTTTGTCGATCTTGCATTTTTAGGCGATAATTCTCTTCCAGCCGCTGCTGCTACTTACTGCGCCGAAGAACAAGGAGTTTATTGGGAATATCACTCATATCTTTACTCCAACCAGAGAGGAATTGACAGTGGATGGGCAAATACATCTAGTCTTCAAAACTATGCTGAAGTTTTAGGATTAGACCAAGATGCATTTGCAAGTTGTATTGATTCAGGAAAATATGGTGAGGCAGTTGTCTTTAATCTAGAAGAAGGTATCAATAATGGAGTCAAAGCCACTCCATCATTTATCATTGTGGGACCTGGAGGTCAAACCAAATCCATTCAGGGACCTCAGCCTTATCCAGTCTTTGAATCTGTTATAGAATCAATGCTAAGTTAGAATCAATCTTTAGAGTTTCTACACTTGTCACACAATGCCTCAAAGGTTTCTTCAGATAGAATCAGTGACACTCCAGAGGAAAAACATCTGCTACACAATCCGATCATTTGCTCTATTCTCCATAATCATGACATGGACATGAACAACTTACTCCAGAAGCATGCTCTATCATGCAATGAGTACACGGTGCGCTTGATTCTATCAACAAAATCCAAGACTTTGGAATGTTACATATTTGATTTTATTGAAAATTCGTTATTGTTTTGTCAAAAATTATCTAATTTGGTTCTCTTTATCAATCGAGTCAATCTTTTGAAATTAAAATTAAATGTTGGATCTTAAGACCAAAAACCACCGGCAGTATCTTGGTGACAGATCCAATGAAGATTATTTACAATATTGCACGAATAGTATTTAGATCATACTGATGATTCATACGTTTGCCTTTTAAGTAGACTTTGTAATAATTAATTTGGAATTCAACGCGAGTAGGAGTCATCTAACCGTTTAACCGACCATAACTTTCCATGGATGGGCAGGCCACTTTGGCCCATCCTTTCAAATTATTTTTTTAATAATTCTGTCATCAATACAAATCACTGATGATTTGTATGAACAAATCATTCGTTTTGCTTTTAAGTAAATTTTTGAAAAAACAATACAATGGCAAATCATTGTAACCAAAACGAATCAAACCAGACATGGGAAGAAGTAAGAGGACTTTCCTGGATTTTCTACGAGGACTAGACCTCTGTTTTTTAAAATCTAGAATCTTTTATTTACAAATTGTAAGAAGGAATTGTGAATATTGTATTAATGGTACAATATATCAATGAAATATTTTACAATTTTCATTGTAATTGGCCCTTTGTCTTGCTTTTCATGCATATTCCAAGGGAGAAGCATGGTTATCAATGAATAGTAAAAATGACGATCTTTTGAAATACCTTCAAAGTGAGAACTGCTTTGATTAATAAAGTCAATAGATGAAAAATAGAAACAGAATAACATTCTCTAAATTTCGCTGTCTTTATTTGTCGGAGTTTTTTGCTTTTGGATAATTGAACTTTACAAAAAAGAAAATGTTACTTGTAATTCTTGGATTTTTTCTTGCAGGTTTGTCAGTGAATTCCTTTCTTGTAGAACCTGCAATAATAAAACAAGACAGCATAGAGATTTCAGATACAGGGGTAAACATGACTATTGCGTTTCTTTCTGATTTTCAGAGAAATGATGCAAATCCTACCTTTATTCAAAACGTAGTTGATATTGTCAATTCAAAAAATCCTGACTTGATATTGCTTGGAGGTGATTATATTGAAGATAGTGTAGAGGAGCTGCCATCGATTCAGCCCCTAAAACAGCTAAAATCAAAATTTGGAGTATATGGTGTGATGGGAAATCACGACTATTCTCTTTTTGATCAGACAAGAGATGTTGAGGGTGAAATTTTATCACAACAAATAATCAAATTCTTGGAAACTTCTGATTTTGATAATAACCCAGATATCCTAACACCAATCAAAATACTGCAAAATGAGAAAGTGATAATTGATGACAAGGTTACAGTAATTGGACTAGATGATTGGTTGACACAAAATCGAGATGAATCAAAAGCACATTTTGATAAGCAAAGTGTAGGGTATAGAATTTTACTTTCACACAATCAGAGCGAACTTGATATCACAAAAGACATGGCTGATCTATATCTATTTGGACATACTCACTGCGGACAGATAAGACTGCCAGGTTTTGGCTCTATTTCAAATGAATTATTATACTCAGGAGAATATGACAAAGGACACTATATTTTAGAAGATGGTACCCACGTATACATCACTTGCGGTCTTGCACCAGGTCCAAGACTACTAAACCCACCTGAAATTTCAATAATCAAACTTAGTCCATAGTTTCTAGTCCTCTACTTGTGTATATTCAATTATTTTGAAATTTTCTTTGACTTTTTCTTTATGGCATAAAAAATGATAAAAAATACAATGAGTACTGCACCAAGACTCTCAATTATTATTACAATGTGGGGGTTTGATAATGTCTCTCCCGTTTGAAGATTCTGTCTTGTAAATGTAGGGTCTTCAATTCGTATATTCTCATTTTGCTCTTGTGCATGTACCATACCAATCATTCCAAAAACCACTAAAACCAAAAAATATTTCATATTAAAACAAAAAATATGAGGAGCTGATAAACTGTTCTAATCATTTACTCTAAATCAAATTTTTTTCAATTGGGTTGAATTTTTGACTGGTGTATCTGTTTTAGTTTTTAGATTATAATGGTTAACGATTATCATCTAACTGATTTTGAATATTGGCTGTTGCATTTCCATACTTTACACTCAATTCCTTGTTGTACTCCATGATTTCAATTTGGCTGACTGCAGCTTCTTTTTGGAAGATTTTGGTTGCCTCTAGTGTAGATTTGCCTTCCTCAAGTGCATTCTCCTTTGCAATGTGTGCATCCTCTGTCTTTTTCTCAGTAAACAAGAACTGGTTCCAGAATATGTTCTTTACAGAGTGATCAATGTCAGACAAAAATCTCAAGAAAGCATTTCTTGGTTTGTAAAATTCGTTTTGTTTTTCAAATGATTTTAGATCTTCTTCCAAGTCTTCATGAGATTGCAGTCGTTGTTTATCAATTAGTTGTTGTTCTTCAGAAAGAGTCTCTTTCTTTTGGGTCTCTTTCTTTTGTTTTTCTATCTTGTCTAGAATTGTTCTTGAATGGAGATCATACTTGCTGTTGTCATATTTGCTAGTTTTCAGAATACTTTGAGAATCTATATCTGAAATTTTAGATTCTGCTATTTTTTGTTTGTCTATTACTTCATATGTTATCTGTGTACTTAGATACATTTTGTCCTTTGTAGCATAGATTGTAACTGTATGTTTGCCTAGTTCTTCAGTAATTGGATATGTAATTGAAAATTCACCTGCAGAGTCAGTTGTTGTCATTATCATTCTTGATGGAAAATTTGCCTGAATATCTACACCTGGTAATGGATTGCCTTCAGAATCTGTTGCTGTACCATAAACAACTGGATTTTCTTTTACATCAAATTCAGATATACTGTTAACAGAAAATAGCATGGTTTGCTCTGCCCATACAGGCGTGGAAAACAAACCCACAAGCCCAAATAACAATAGAGCTGAGAAAACTATTCTACGCATTGTCTACTGTTTAAAAAAATGGACTTAATTTTGAATATCCAAAAATATTATCAGAGTATTGTAACTTTTTTGACCTTTTACCTGGCAGATGGAAAAGGAATTTTAAATGTCAAAATTCATCTCCTTGTCCCCATTTGCTATGTGTTGTTTTTCATGTGCCTTCCAGCAATACTCGCATTGTAAATAGCCGCAGAATCTGCACATTGTAGAGTTTGTTGAAAAATGATTACAATTCCCAGGTGTTTTCATTAGAATCCCCATACATTCTTTGTTGAACCAAATTTTTTGCAGTCACAAATTTTACAACTAATGCGTACAGGTCCCTTTACCATTCCTGGTGGATGAGTGAATAGTATTCCCAATTCAGGTATCGCTCTTGGTTCTGAAAATTTGTGTTTTTGTAAATTATGCTCACTCTCATAATGGCCGCAGCTGCATTTTTTCCCAAATGGTTCTCTATTCATTTACTCTCATCCTGATTTCTCTGAAAGTTTCATTGTTTAAAAAAATCTTCTACCTGTGGGTTTTGTGATGAATCTTGAAATTTTGATATTATAATCAAGATAACAATTGCTGCACATTCCTCCGCCATCTAATGACTTTTTTACATTGCCACAGCAGATGCAATGAAATAGTTTTTGATCATCTGTTTTTGATTTTTCAAGTATTGCTGGTTCTACTTCTTTTTTCATCGAGTCTATTTCTTTGTCTGTTAGATTATCTAAAATCAACGCGTCAATATATGCTTGGTTCTCTGAAAACAAGGGTAATCCGCGGGCAAGCTTCATCTGTATTTGTTCAAGGCGTTGTTTGGCTCCAATCTTTTTTGATATTAGTAATTCTATTTTTTTAATTGCAATCCGTTGTAACTTGAAACTATTCATTTTTCTTTCTCCATTTTTTTCCTTTTAGTATGACAAAGGCTCCTACTATGAAAATAGACATTACTGTAACAAAATAACCAAACAAGTTTGGCTCCTCAGGATTCTCAGCTAAAAGCTGAGATGTACCAAAAGATAAAGGTAAGAAACTTGCAATCATCATACTCGTTATTAAAAGAAGGCTGGTCTTTCTTTTCAAAATTTCTCTCTCTTTTTAGATGCTTGTTATTGCAATAAAATTTCTTTAGATTTGATATTCTAATTAGGAAAGGATTTGGTAAAATAAATAATAATTAAATTAAGATAATATTTTCATGAATAGATTTGTTTTATTTGGAATCATTGGAGCCATTATAATAGTTGGAGGGGTTTTAGCTAGCCCTTTGTTTTATGACACCGAAGTTGATGAACCATTGCCTGTAGTATTGAATAATATTGAACAAGGTTTGACTTTGGAAAAATTTTCTAATATGGATGATCCTATGCGTCAAAATCTAATTGACAAGATGCCTCAAAAAGTAAAAGACATGATAATGGATGAATCGGCTACAATCACAAGGACAATCTCTGAAGAAATGGATCAAATGACAGAAGGAGATAAAATGCAAAGTACTGAAATTTTAAAAACAGGAGAATTTATTGGCCTTGCAGGACACCAAGCAAATGGATTAGCCAAAATAATCAAAGTTGGGAAGGACTCTTTTCTTAGATTTGAAGATTTTGAGGTTACAAATGGACCAGATCTTCGAGTCTATGTAACTCCAAATGGTGATGTCCATGATGGTATCCATCTTGAAAAATTAAAGGGAAGTCGTGGTTCACAAAATTATTCTTTAGAAAACATTGATTTGGATGTCTATGATACAGTTGTGATTTATTGTCAACCTTTTGGAGTATACTTTGCTGAAGCAAAACTTATGTAATTTTCAAAACCTAATATCCTGCCTATCTACATGTTTACTCTCCAATTCAATTTTCAACGTGAGTGCAAAATCTTCGCTCCTATCTATACTCCAGACAGGTTGTGCTGGGGATATAGTTAGCAGCAAAGACAAGAAAGGAAAAATGACAAATACACACTAGATACAAACTTGGTAAACTACTGATAATTTCTACGCGTTGCTTTTATGCAAAATCCACAGAATAGAAAACAGAAAGTAGGCAGGTTGGAGGTTTCTTTCCCGACCATAGTGCCTCACAATCGTCTATTTCTTTTGTATGCATCATCAGAAGAACTTATGAACACATCCAAGAAAATCCAATAAATGAAATATTTTGTGATTTTTATCGTAATTGCCAGTATTGTTTTGGTTGTGCCAAACCAAGCCTTTGCCTTGTCTTGCGGAATTCCGCCATTTGAAGAGGCATACAAACGACATGATTTGCTATTACATGGAAAACTAATTGAAAAAAACAGCACTCCGCTGGTCACAAAGGCAACCACCTTGGTCTTTGAGACAATCAATGTCTACAAGGGTGAACATCAGGACAAATTTACAGTAAAGGCTGACTTGTCCTGGGATGACTATTACCGTGAAGGCGAAGAGTACGTATTGTTTGCAGACAAGAAAGAAGATCACTACTACAGGGACCTGTGTGTAGGCGACTATATTGCAACAAAAGAGATTGTTAATTTTCTAGATGACTATGTGGAAGGCAAGACAACAGGTCACAATGTATTTCACCTCTATGATCTGGTTTCAGGCTTTGAGATGAAACAACTGGAATCCAAAATGAACCTTTACAGCCAGATTAATCGTGGAAATGATTTTCTAAATAACCTCATGAATGAAAAAGCAGAACACAGTTACTCATGCGACTTTGAGACAGACTTGAAAAATTCAGAAAAACTATTTGCAGACAATGTCTATGTCTTTAACAAATTAAGGGACAACGACTCCGATTACACCATCACCACTGATACAACACTATCAACAAACCCACAAACAGGACTTGTTGTAATTGAAAGTCCAAAACACAAAGCAATAATCAGTATACTAAACAGTCCACACTTTGAGAATTGTTTTTTTGTATATGACCAGCAGTTAATTGATAAAACAACTGGGGAACTAGATGTGCACAGGAATAGTTTGGATACAATGTGTAGTGCAGACAGTGCAACTACAATTTTACCTGATCTATGCAAGCCCAAAACAGTAACGGGGTTCATCAATCCTGCAGCTGATTCAGAACCACTGGTAATTTTGTATGTGGTTATGCCACTGGTAATTTTTGGAGGAATGGCTTTTGCATTTGTCATTTACAGGAGAAGAAAATGAAAACTAAACTTTTGATAACGCTTGCATTACTTGTTGTTTTTACCTCGTATGGAATTAATTCTACTGATGGATATCATCAAGATGACAGAACAAGAGGCAGCAACGATCCTCAAATTTCAGTAGACGGCCCTACCGCATATATTGTATGGAACGAAAGTGTTGACCAAGACTCCAGCGATGTCTATTTTGCTAAAGTGACTGACGGTAAACCTGTTGGCAATCCCATAAACATCACTGAAGGTACTTCGCTGTATCCAACACCATACATTCACACAAGCAAGAACAACGTCTATCTCTTGTGGGAAGACAGAACATCCCAGAACGGCAACGACGAGATGTATTTTTCAAAAAGTAATGACTTTGGTGAGACCTTTAGCAAGCCAAAAAAACTTGATCCTGTAGATAATGACAGAACAATATACCGTCCTTCTGCAATGTTTCAGGCAAATGATGTCCTATATGTATTTGGAGATTACTGGAACAGGGACACAAAACAAAGCAACGTCATATTTGTAAAGAGTGATGACTTTGGTGAGACCTTTTCTGAACCTGTTACCTTGTTTAATCATGAGCAGTCAGACCAGGAAATAATTGTCCGGCTGTATGATGACACGATTTACATTCTGTCTGATGACAGAAAAGAGTTTGATGAAAAAGGCTCGCTATATCTAAGAAAGATACTTCCAGATGGGACTTTGACTGAAATTGTAAATGTCAATGGTGGCAAAACAACCGTAACGCATCCGCAGTTTGCTGTATCCGGAGATAATGTCTACGTTTCATGGAGGGACAGAGTAAATGAAAAAGGTGATTTTGGAATCACTGAAAGATGGTATCAGGTGTTTGCAAAGAGCCATGATGGAGGAACCACATTTGGGGGTGTGATTCATTTTGATTCTGATCCCAACTCAATTGACACAGTTGGAGCCGAAGGCGATTTTGTTTTGGCCAGCGGTGATTTGGCATATGTCTTGTGGGAATCCGAATACTGGGACGGAGAAACTCAGGAATTTCAGACGTTTCTTGCATACAGTCAAAACAGAGGAGAGGATTTTACAGTTAATCCTGTAAAGATAAACGACAAAATTTCAGAACGTGGGTTTGTTTTATCACATGTAGAAGGTGACGAACTCAGGCAAATTACCATAACTAAAAAAAATCCACCCTATGATGATGCAGCAGCATACTATACTTCCACAAAATCAGGTATGATGCAACAGCCGATAGACATTCTAAAAGATGCCAAAACTCAGGTGGGATGGCTGCCAAAATTGGCTTCAGATAATAACAATGTTCATTTTGTGACAGAGGCTGGGACTAGGGATAATTGCATTCTTTATTCGTTCAGTGAAAACGGAGGAAAGACATTTGATAATATAATGAATCTTAGCCCAAATGGAGACGACCATGAATGTTTGGGCATACCGCCAGACATTCAATCTCCTCTAAAACAAGTTTCAGATGATGTTGAATACCATGATGTAAAGTGCCGTGAAGATCGCTCAGCAGGATATATCTTGTCCTTGCGGGAACGTGACGGACTTCCAGTATGTGTCAGTGCGGCAAGTTATGACGATTTGATAAAACGCGGATGGCTTGCAAAGGATGGACAGGAAGTACTTTCATTGAATGCTGCCAAGAGATTTGTCCTGACTGCCCCAACATTTGCCTCTGGAGGGAATGAAGAATCACTGGAATTACAAATAACAAATGTCAGAAAGTCAATCCCACCAATTGTTAACATAGATGGCTCCTTTGTTTTTTCAAACGCATCTGAGATTCCAAGTTCAGAATCATTTTCTTCTGTACTTGAAACACATGAGAACAGGACAATAACAATGCAAGTTACCAACATCAACAAGATCCATTCTGCAATAATTGATGGTGTCTGGGACGAGATAGGTCAAGACTTTGTAGAGAATATTCCTAATCAAGGAACTTTCCATGACTACTCACCAGGTCCAACATCGCATATGATCTTGACAATTGGTGATGTAATAAACAAAAGGGGAATGGTACCAATTACCATTACGGAGATATCTGAGAGCGTAAAGGGAATGGTCACTTTTTGGCAGTTTCAGCCAATAAGGCATGATGGCGATAATAGAGGAAAGACATGGGACTTTTTGCCTGATTCTTATCGACAAGGATGGGGATTCTTTAATGAAGAGGGAAAGGATGCATGGGATGACTCTAAGATTCCTCGAGACAATTATGGTATTCCTGCTGATGGTCATGGTTATCCCGTAATTTGCGGTGATGAACGAGTTAATGGTGAATCTGCGCACCCATCTGGAATACCGATAAAGCCAGGACTTGAAACTATCATTGTAAAATCAGGACAGATGGGATATCTGCCGGATTCAGACGGATTATACAACATAAGATTTGTCTCATTGTTTGAAACAGATGTAGAGTTTCCAGATAATGCAAAGATAATTGAAAATGAAACTATTTTGTGTACTATGGAAAATATTAGAGAAGATGCAAGTCATGCATACTATACAAAATTGATCTTTGAGTTTGGAGATTAGAGAATGAAGACTAGCATTTTAATTACATTTGTCTTGTTTACAGCAGCCATTACTGCTCCCAGCATATCATTTGCACAAGATATGGGAGATGATACTGACAATTTGCGGCTTTCTGCATGTACGGTTGGAACAAGTACTGACTGTGATCAGTCGGAGCTGTTTCATGCTGCAATAGCTGAACCATTTTCTCAAAGTGATTCAGTAGCCATTGGAACTATAATTCAAAAAGAGAGCATAGGAGAAAATTCCATTGCATATTCGATAAGCGTGGATTTTTATCTCAAAAACTACCAGCCATTTGACCTGTTGACTGCAACTCTGAATGACGCTCCAAAAGAAGTGCAGGCATTTCCTGAAGTGTGGTACTACAACTCCCCCATATTCAACGAAGGGGATTTGGTTTTTGTCTATCTTGTAAAAAATGATGGCAGTTACGAGTTGTTGCCAGAATCCTTTGCATTGGACAAACAGGAAAATAGGGGCCCTCCACCTGACATCCACCTAACAAAAAGCCCATCTGAAGGCACCTTCTTGCAGGGAGACAGAATCTTGGTATCGGGAGATGTTCGGAAGATGGAACTAGTCAAGGCCGCAAAAAATGGTGAGAGACTAGATGTCGAACTGACTCTGCACAGACCATATGATGAGAGTGATGTATTTTTTTCTGATTTGATAGATATCGATGCTGATGGACAATATAATTATCATTTAGATACATCAAATATTTCTCCTGGAGAATATCATCTCAAAGTAAGATATGGCCCGTCATCTAGTAGTACCGACATAGCAATTGATTTTAATTCAAAGTATTGGTCACCGCTGAAACAATTCAAGTCAGGCATTTCAGTTTCTGAAATCAAATGTAAACACGATTTGCAATTAATAATCAAAACAAGAGACAATTCTCCTGCATGTGTCAAAGAACAAACCATTACAAAACTTGTTGAACGCGGATGGGGAGAATCTGCACCAATACCTGAACCCATAACAGGTGAATTTCGTTATGGTGAACAAGAATGTCAATTCATTAACGAAAGAGGAGAATCCCGTTCCTGCATTGTTTCAGGATGGACCAAGCCTGCATCTGAATTAGATTGCGAGAAAATTTGTGCACCTCCAGGAACAAAGAAGTAAAAATGAGATTCATCATTGCAATTATAGTCTCAATAGTTGTATTTGTTGGGATTCAAACAATTACTCCTTTTCTATACGGACTTGTTTTGGGAGTATTATTTACAGGAATTATTATATGGTACACAAAGACCCACCCGTCAAGAGTAAAGGATTCTGTGCTAAATTACAGACGAGTTGATCCTATCAATGAAAGAGAGAAAAAGCAAAATGACGAGGCACTTAGAATCTTGGAGAAAAAGTACATTGAGGAAAAAATCTCAAAAGAAGAATATCTGGAAAGAAAAAAAGAATTTGAGAATATAGAATTCAATCCAAGAAAATGCAGTGTTTGTGGTTCAGAAGATTTCGAGTTTGTATCTGAGAGAAGAACCGAAGAGATTGGAGAGTTACCTTCTGATGTTGGATATTATAGATGCAAGAAATGTGGTGCTATCTGAAAATTATATTTTGAAAAATTTTTCCAAAATCAACATACTATGATATATTGAAAAAACTTGGTAAAACCGATATAAGATGTCCTTTCTTTGATTAATTCATGAAAGCAACCCTTGCCAATGGATGTTTTTGGTGTACTGAAGCTATTTTTACAAGAATAAGGGGTGTAGAATCAGTAGTGCCTGGTTATTGTGGAGGAGTGTTAGATAACCCATCATATGAACAGGTATGCACTGGGAGAACAGGCCACGCAGAGGCTGCTCAAATAGAATTTGACCCAGAAATAATATCCTTTGAAAAATTACTAGATGTCTTTTGGCATACACATGATCCTACCACACTTAATAGACAAGGAAATGATGTTGGAACGCAATACAGATCTGCAATATTTTTTCATGATGAAGAACAAAAACAGATTGCAGAAAAATCAAAAAAACAAATTGAAGAAAGTGGTGTGTATGAGGATCCTCTCGTGACTGAAATTGTACGATTAACAAAGTTTTATCCAGCAGAAGGTTATCATAAAAAGTATTACGAGCAGAACCAAGATGCACCATACTGCAGGTTTGTAATTGAACCCAAAGTCGGAAAGCTGCTAAAACAATACGGGAATCAATTAAAATCTGAATATTCACATTAATTCCAGACTGATGTTTAGTAATTGGTTTTAGATTTAGATTTTTTTAATATTCTAAAATGTAGTTCAACTATTTTTTCATGCTTGTTACAATGTAAACCAGAACTTTTGTCATAAGAGGTCCTATGGTATCATAGTGATAATCATGTATTCTAATATGTAGAGATTTATCATCTTAGAGATAAAAATGGATGCAGAGACTAGGATAATCCAATTTGTTTCATGAATTCAAGATTGTCCCAGAACAAGTATTCTTCTACCATAACACCATTTTCCCAATAACCAACAGTATTCATTATCAGTTTGAAAGGCTTTCCAGTAGCAGGAATGGTGTTTCCATCTGGTAGTGGCATCGGTTCTGTAAATGTGCCTTCAATTATTCCAATCACACTTGTCCACGGTCCAGATGCTATTTTGATAGGATGTTCTTGTATACGTGTGTCAGGAGCATAGACAAACATGGCTTTCAAATCTTCAATATGTGCTTCAATTCCTTCTGTAGTGCGTCCATTTGGCCAATGAACAACAATATCTTGTGAGTGACTCTCATGAAGTCGCTCCCATTGTTGTTTAGTAAACACTTCAAAATCTAATTCATCAAATGTTTCAAGATGCTGTTCGGCAAGAAGATCCGCAGTTCTAAATTTTTCAAGTTCGATATCATCAGTTGAGGCTAAAATCTGCTTATTGTTTGTCAAATCATTGTAAATAAACTCAATCCAAATTGGAATTTTGATATTTCCTTTTTCCCATGACTGCCATTTTTCAGGTAATCCGTTGTTTTGAATTTCTTCTAAACTCTTTTCATCATTTATTTGAGCTTGAACAATCTTTGTAGTTTCAACTAACATCTCATGATATATTTTAACATCATTCATTGTTCCAAGTTTTCCATGACCTGGAATTACTTTGATATCTTCGGGGAATCTATCCAAAACATCTTCAATATTTCTGGTTAATCCTTGAACACTTCCACCATGATCTAAATCAACAAATGGAAACATTCCATTAAAGAATTCATCACCTAAATGAAGAACACCTGATTCAACAAAGTACACCATACTGTCATTATCAGTATGACCATTTGGCAAATGAATCACTTGAAGTGTTTCATCGTTGAAATACAAGTAAATAGAATCTTCAAAAGTAACTACAGGTAATGCTTCATCTGGATATACATCATATGTTACTCCATAAAATTCAAGTGTTTGTGGTGCAGACAAAAGTTTTCTTAGATTTTCATGTGCAATTATTACTGCACCCTCTTCACCAAAGTGAGAATTTCCGCCTACATAATCACCATGCCAATGAGTGTTGATCAAAAATTTTACATCCCCACAGATATCACACGTCTTTAATTCTGCTAATTGGAGTTTAATTCCATCAAGTGCTGAAGCAAGCCCATCATCAATTAGTAATAATCCATCATTTCCTGTTAGAACCCCGATATTTCCGCCGGTAAATCCATTGGCACCAATCAACATGGATATTTTTTCTGTGATTCTAACAATGTCAACACGAAGCATTTCTGTTTCAGTTTCTTGCTTTGGTTCGGATGGTTTTGGTTTGTCTTCAATAACTTCTGAGCATAATCTGTCCCCACAAACTTTGTTTGAACCAACTTCGGGAAGTGAGTTACCCTTACTTTTCAAAGCAAAAGCGTCGTTAAGAGGCAAGACTGGAATAATTCCAATTGAAAGGATTAGAGGAATTAGTGCAAGAATCAGTAAACTCTTCACACAGTTAGAACAAGTAAATAAAATTTAAACAATGCCTGATAGATAGAGTCATTTCTTTTATGGCAACAAAATGGGCTCATAGTATCTTCTCTGCTATTTTGAGGAAAAAATTGGCTGTAGATGGATGAGTTATTGCCTACTCTAGCTAAGTCTTCCAACTAAAATCAGGAATCTGATTGCCGATGAAGTATCTTGATAATTTTAGAATCTATGAATTAATGAATACCTTTGAGTTTGATATTGTTATCATCTCGACCATATTAATTGGCATATTCTCTTTTTTTGAAATATCTGAAATTTCCTTATGGTGTTCTGCTTTCAAGTGCTCTAGGAATTCTTTTTCTTCAATGTCATTACGTTTGTAATTACAAGATGGAAAGACACAGTTGAAATTCAATAATTATAATCTCACCAAGACAAATAAATTTGATTTTAATTTGAGAATCTAATTTCCATAAATGAAACCCATTAGTGGAAAATATCTTATTGAATTTTATCAGATTCTCACGTAAAAAAAACATGTCAGCAATTAAAAGCAGGCAATCAAAGAAATCAGGCATGAATCCGATTCTTCTAGTAGGAGGCGTCATTGCGGTGGGAGCAGTTTTACTCTTTGCATATTTGATGTTCTATACTGCTCCAGAGGAAAACATTGAGATGGTCAAGATAATAGCAGTTACTGAATCTGGATGTGTTGCAGAAACCTTGGATGGCTTCTCAGTAAACATTGGAGAGTGTCAAGCACAACCTGGCCAATATGTTAATGCACCAGTTGATCAAAAAGCCAAAGATCGTGCTGCAGCAATGAATCCTACAAGCTAATTTTTTATTTTTAATTAATTTTTTGTGAGAGGATAATCAAGATTTGATTAAAAATCAAACCCGATAATCAACTTTGAGAATTTGATAATTGATTTTATTTGATAATTTGTTACTGTATGTATCTTGCACAAACTATTCTTTGCTTTTGCAATAATTTTCTCTCTAATAGTTATGGTGCCAACTACTGTTTATGCCGAACATATTTTCGAGAATAGAGAGGCATTTGCTCAATATCTTGATACAATCAAGACAACAGGTGAATTTTATACTATACAGGTTGACGATGCTACCTTTGATATCTACTATGGTGGGTATGGCAGCATAGAAATTGGCGGAGAAGCACTTGAAGAAGACGAACCGACTCTTTTGTCAATGAGTCTAAATACTGAACGAAAATCCTTAGAACTTATTTTGGACCCTATTCCCAATGACAAGATCTTCTGGGTTTTGTTGCCACTTGAAGTAATTAGTGCCGAAGAAGCAAAGTATCAACTCTTCATTGATGGTGTAGAAATGGAATATGATCTAACTAAATTCCCTGGAAATTATGCCTTAGGTATGGTTCTGCCACCAAACGCAGAACATGTTGAAATTATTGGAACACATGTTATTCCTGAATTTGGAGCATATGCGATTTTGATTTTAGGAATCTCGATATTTGGGTTGATTTACTATATGAGAAGATCTTCATTGAACGGCTATTTTCTAAAAAGCAATTAAGATAATTTATTTTCAAAATTGTAAAAACTAGGATGATTCATTATAGCAAAACTAGTTAAAATAGGACAAAACTTGATTTGCCCTACAAACCAGCTGAAATAGGAACGTCAAGTATACTTTGTTTTCATTTTATAAAAATAATTTGAAACTTTTTTTCTAGTGGTATTACTCTATTAGGATTGCAGGTTTAAAGGGTCTTGCATGTCTTGCCTTTCCCTTTGGATCATAAATGTTTGAATCATCTTCGGCAAAAACAGATACCTCGACTCCAAAGTCTTCTTTTGCAATTGATACTAGTTCATCTGAAACTAGTTTCTTCTCATCAAATTCCTTTGTCTCAAGCTTTGTATTTCTGATTTCAGGTGGTTCAGATAAAATATCCTTGATTGTCTTTTGAACAAAGTCTGGATTCTTTTTAATATCTGAGGTTTCAGGATTTGCAATTAGTTCCTTCATTACCGACCCCATGTTGGTCTGGCCTGCCATTACTTTTGCTAGTATGTCATGGTATGCCTTTGACTTGAATGCATCTGCCGTATAGATTGTAATCTTTTTTGGTGTTATTTTGGTAACTTTTAGAATGTTTGAAATATCATTCATTATTGACTTTAGCAAATCTTCAGATTGAATGGATTCTGAATCGATAACATCTGAAGACACTTTAGGCCAGCTAGACTTTGATACCATTTCGGAATTTCCAAGGGTTGACCACATCTCTTCGGCAATATGGGGTGCAAATGGGGATAGCAACTTTACCCTAGTGCTGTATATCTGATGCAAGATTACCTGATAATTCTCTCTGTTTTTTGCCTTTGCACGCTTGAAATACCACTGCAAGTCTACCTCAAATGCAAACAAAATCTCATGAAGTGCCTCTCGCAGCCTCATCTTTTCTATGCTTTCAGTAACATTTTGAATCAGCTTCTGCAGTCTGCTCAAAACCCACTTGTCTTCAGCTTCTAGGGAATTAGGCATACCTGATTTTAGTTTACCACATTCTTCTAAGATACATTCTAGCTTGTGTTTGATTCCAGATACAGATTCTAAATTAAAGTCAGCATCTTGTAACAGCTCAGCTGAAATTATTATTGCAAGTCTAATTGGATCTGCACCATAATCTTTAATTGCTTGACGTAATGGAATGATATTTCCCATACTCTTTGACATCTTTTTGCCATCCATCAAGACAGAACCATTAACTACAATTTGTTTTGGCCAATGATCTTCTGAAAATATAGCTACATGATTTAAAACAAAAAATGTCAAGTGGTTTGGAACCAGGTCTCTACCTGAATGTCTTGAATCAACTGGATAAAAGTAACTAAACTCTTTTCTTATCTTCTCTACTGTTTCAGGAGAAACACCATCTACTTTGTCTGATGTTCCATCTCCCAAAAACACATAATCAAAAAATTCCTTTGATAAATTTTCTGGTTTTACTGTTCCATCTTTTACAAATCTAGCTATTGTATAAAATGCCATGTATATTACAGAATCTGACAAGCTCTCAACAATCCAATCCTTATCCCATGGAAGTTTAGTTCCCAAACCATGTTGTCTTGCACAAGCTCTTTCTCGCAACCAACCCACAACATAATGAAACTCATTTACAATTTCTGGTGGTAAAATACTCATCTCATCTAGACACTTGTTTGCTTTGTCTTTCCATTGCTTGTCACCGTAATTTAAGAACCATTGATTTGAGAGAATCTTTACAACACATTCAGTTCCACAACGACACTTTACAGGGGAGTTTGTTAGCTCTAGTAACACATCAGAATATTTTTTTTCATCTAACCATTCCTTTATGGTGTCTTTGGCTTCTGAAACCTTACTTCCTGCAAATTTGTAACAATTATCTTTGAGAATGCCACTGTAGAATTCTTTTCCATAAATCTCAGTTGTGGCCTCCTCTAACTTGGGGTCATCTTGATTTGTGACACCAAACTTTTCACATCCCTCCTTTGCTGAAAATTCCCCATATCCTTCAGTAGAAATTATGGAAATAGGCTCAATTTTTGAGGCTAATTCCTGGCCTTTTTGCTTCAAATCCATCAAAGCCTGATAGTCAAACGGTGCATGAGCAGGAACTGACATCACAAGACCTGTTCCAGTACCTGACTCTACAAAGCTAGCCTCCAGCATTACAATTGACTCATCTCTGTGTGGGATGACTACCTTTTCTCCAACTAGATCAGAACCTGAAATCTCTCCATCATAGGAAATCTCCTTGTCTAAAAATTCTAGCTTGTGTGCACATTCAGATGAGACTATCCATTTCTCCCCGTCTACTGTAACTTTTTTGTAGATGGTTTGGGGATTTACCCAAAGGTTTGTCACACCAAAGATTGTCTCAGGACGAAGTGTTGCAGTTGGGATAATGTAATCTCCATACTTGAATTTAATCAAGATGTATTCAGTAAAGTCTGGCTCAACATCACCTAGTGTATCGTGTTGTGATACGGGATTTTGATCACGTGGACACCATCCGACGGGATGTGAACCTTGTATTATCAAGTTTTTCTCTTTTAGTATGTTGATTTGCCATTCGATAAATTTCTGGTAAGCTGGATCTATCGTTGTAAACTCTCTTCTCCAGTCAATGGAATAACCCATCTCTATCATTCCAGATTTTATCTCTTCATGAAAATAGTCTGCAATCTTTATTGGTTCAACAAAAGTCTTGATGTCTTCTTCAGGGACATGATAGATGTTTCTTAATCCATCAAGTAGTTCTTGGTCTTGTGACTCGACTCTTTTTGCCATTCCAAGTATTGGAGTTCCAGTGTAATGAAATCCCATTGGAAAAAGTACATTGTACCCCTGCATTCGATAAAATCTCGCATGAACATCAGCTAGTGTGTATGTTCTACCATGCCCGATGTGTTGTGGAGAGTTTGGATATGGATAAGCTACTGTAATGAATTTTTTTTCATTTTCATTTGGATTTGTCTCAAAGTCGCCGTTCTCTTGCCACTTTGTCCTCCATTTGGTTTCTATCTCGTTCCAGTTTACCATAGTATCACCCTAAAATCATTGATTTTGCCTTGGCTATTGCCTGGTCTTTTTTAGATGTGTCTTTTCCTCCGCCTTGAGCAAATTTGGCATCTCCTCCACCAGAGCCACCCAAAATATCTGCAATTTCACGGGCAATCTGCCCTGCATTTCTGTCTGACTGTTCGCCACAGTACACCATAACACGAATGGTTGGTCCTGCCTCAAATATTCCACAGTATGCTGCCAGAGGTTCTGAATTTACTAATTTCTTTCCAAAGTTGAGATGAAAATACTCGTCATATTGTTCACTTGTAGTAAAGCACAACTTGTCTTCGATTTGAATCTCTTCTAAGATCCCAGACTCGCCAGCTGAAATCTTTTCTATCAAAACTGGCATCATCTCTCTTGCCTTTTGTTTTCTTTCTTCTCTTTGTTTTTCGATTATCTCTTTTTGAGCTGCCAACTCTTTTTGTTTTATTGATTCAGCTTCTTGCTTCTTTACATAATCAAATGCCGTATCTCCTGATACAAATTCCAATCTGACTACTCCGTCTTGAATTCTCTTTGTCTTTGTAATTTTGATTAGCTCAATCTCTCCAGTCTTCTTTACATGTGTCCCTCCACAAGCCTCAATGTCCTTGTCTTCAATTGAAACAATGCGTACTGACTTTACAGGAACTACACCGCCCTGATAGATTCTAAATCCATAATTTTGTTCTGCAGTTCCCCTATCAAAATACTGAATTGTTACAGGATAATTTTTCTTTACCATATCATTTGCAGCATCTTCAATTTGTTGTACTTGCTCATCAGTTAACGAAGAGTGATGAGTGATGTCTAGTCTTGCGTGATCATCTTCTTTGAATGCAGAGTGCTGCCAAACCCAGGAACCTAAAACTCCACGAGATGATGCATTTAGTATGTGAGTACTGGTGTGGTTCTTTGTAATTTTTGTTCTCCGAGTTTTTTCTACTTTGCATGTAACGGTTTGGCCTTCTTTTGGTGTCCCGCCTTGCAGCTTGTGAACTATAATGTCTGCGTGTTTGTCAACATCCACAACTTGAAATCCAGCTATTGTTCCATGGTCTGGTTCCTGTCCACCACCTCTTGCATAAAATGATGTCCTATCCAAAACAACATAGTCTCCAAAAATTTTGAGAACCTTGGCCTCAAACTCCATCGGGTCATCTTTGTAAAATAGGGCATCAGTCTCTGGCAGTCCTTCAAGTGGAAGTTTTTCAATATCTTTTTTCTTCTCTGATTGATGCAAATCAGATAGTTTGGAGTAAAATGAAGAGGGAATCTCCTCTATTGCCCTTACTTCTTTGAGAAAGTCAGGCGTGACACCGTCTGACTCGTAAAGCGTTATTAGCTCATCAACTGTGGGTGTGCGCCCCTTTTGCTTTACACTATCTGCAATCTTTTTCATCCTGCTTTTTGATTCCTCATATCTTCCTGATTCAATTTTTAGAATTTTCTTTACATCTTCCCTTTTTGAGTCAAGTTCAGGATATGTCTCTTTGAGATAGTCTATGTGGGTATCTATCAAATCATCAATGTCTAGTTTTAGATTTAGTCTGTTGATTGTTCCATTGATTCGGCGCAACATCATTCGAAGATTGTATCCTCCGCCAACATTACTTGGAAGTGCACCATCTGATATTGCAAAGATTAACGTCCTTAGATGATCTGCAATTAGGTACATTCCCTCAAGTGGTGTTATTGTTTTGTTTAGCTGCTCGTCAGTTAGCCCTGATTGCTTTATTGCATGGCGTCTAACATCGTTTAGATCATCAAAGTTTTCTAATGCCTTTGCAATTTCTGTAAAGTATTTTCTTAAAATTTCTGAATCTGAATCAATTCCAATTTTTTCAAATAACTTTTGATTAATTGGACCAAAGCAGCAATCATATGCAGTTGGAGTCCCCATGGTAATCCATGCAAACCTTTCAAGGCCAGCGCCCATGTCGATAATTTTTTGATCAAGTGTTGTGTGTCTTCCAAGTTCTCCTTGAAATTCAGTAAACACTGCATTTCCAAGCTCTAATCCTCTGACAAAATATTCAAGCGAAGAACCAAACGAACCACCACCAGCCCACACATCTTCAACAAACACAATCTCTTCTTTTTTTATTCCAAATTGTTTTGTAAGTAATCTAAAGTCTAAATCAACACATTGGTCTTTCCAATATCCTTGAGAATTTGGTATGCTGTGCTGGCCAATCATACAAAAGCTAGAAAAGTGTCTTCCAGTAACTCCTACATTTTCCAAGTCTTTGAATCGCAGACAAGTCTGTGGAACTACTAGTGGGTTTGCTGGAAATTCAAATACTACCTTTGAGCCCATCACCCTTTGAAAGTCTACGATTGATGCAATGGTAAAGTATAGGTCATCTCTCCATCTACACACTACCGGATACCTAGAGACTGAGGAATGCCCATTTTTTACAAAAAAAGATTCTACTTCCTTCCAGGCCTGAGTATAATCAAATCTCTTTGAGGTTGGAGGATTGCCGATAAACGAATAGGTGTCATCTGCATCATCTGGGCACAAATTTCGACCTGAATCCAAAGTCCAAAAGAATCTTCCACATTTTGAGCATGATTTTCTAGAAAATCCTTGCTCTTCAAACAATCTTACCTTATAGTACCTATCCGAATCTGAGGAAAATTCCTTTAGAATCTCTTTTTTATCCAACGAAAAACCTGTTTTAGACCGATATTAAGAATTAGCGATGTGAAAAGATTTTTTTGGATTCTGGTAAGCCAAACAAATACACAAACTAAAACAAAGATTAGAATACTTTATGAATCTCTTAATCAAAATCTAACTAAATATTATGATAAAAAATAAAACTACTCTCGTTGGTTTGGGTGTACTTATCCTTGGTCTTGTGAGTTTATTTGTATTCAATTTTGAATGTATGTCAAATGCTAGCTGTACTGAAGAAGACCTTGGTTTATTTCAGAAATTCTTTTCTCCTATATCTATGATAATTGGTGCTGCAATTTTTGTAATTGGGTTGATGCAATGGTCTCGAAAATTAATTGTGTTACCTGCAGATGGTCCAGTTAATGTGAATAGACAAGTACTCCATATCCTCGTACCAGGTTTAGACACTAAAGCTGCAAAACGAATCAATAAACTAAAACCACTTTCTATCACTGGATTGTCTATTGTATCGGGAATTGCATTTGGAGGATACGGAATAGCCTATCTTTTCGACCAATTCAATCTGATAACTGCAACATTTGTTGTGTTGATTGCTACTGTAGTTTATCTTACCTGTGCAGCATATCTTATACGCAAATGGTCAATTGAATGGAATAAAAAATTTGAGTAATCAAATGAATCTTTTAAAAAATAAAATGTTTTCATCTTACAAGAATTTAGATAGTTATACCGAAAAATTTCAGAATTGGTTTTTGGAACTGAATTGAAGGAATTTGCCAAAAAATGTGATATGATGTATTATGAGAAATTCTATTGAAGATAATGGCAAAAAACGTGAATGTAATTGTGGACATTCCTAAAAAGAGCACTATTTGGTTTTAAAAGAGATGGGGGTACGAGATTTTGTAATAAATCCAGCCAGATTTTTTGTTCCAAAAGAAGGTAGAGGGGAATGTGTAAAATGTTTTTGTCATGAGTTCAAACCTCTAAATTTTTGGGATCCTGAAAAAAGAGAATATCCTCCACGAAAAATGAATGATGAAAAAAGATGCACACGATGTGGTCGTCTTTTATTAAACCACAATGATATCAATCACCCATTTCAAGAATCATTATAGATGAGATATTTATCACTCAAAATATTTCTCAAGCCTAAAAATCTCAATTCGTTATTCCATAGTTTATGTTATTTTGATAATTCCTTGTTCTATCAAAAATTGAATTCCTCTCAAAAAGTCACTTGTCTTTATTTCTCCTTGTGCCCACCAACCTGCATTGTTTTTTACCCATTCTGGGATCTCATTTAATGCAGTTTCTGTACCTGCCTGAGAAGTTGGTGGAACCTTGATTATGTCCTGATTAATCAGATACTGTAACCCTTCAACAAAATCATTGTTTCCTATTAGATCGTCAGCCCACCAACCTGCATTGTTTTTTACCCACTCTGGAACCTTTTGAATTTGAAGTTCCTCTGTTTCAGTTTCAGCAATAATTTTGAAGATGGCAGGACCAATTGTTGTCTCCTTGTGAATAATACGTATCTCATATTCTCCTGAAGAGTGGTTACTTGTTATCTGAGTACTAAAATCAAATACTCCTTCTCTTGTAGGACGGATTACATTTTCAACTATCTCTCCTGAAGGTGATGTTATTGTAAGAATTGTTTCTTCTGCCCTTTGGTAGTTTTCTATTTGGCCTGAGATGTGTTGCTAGATTGGTTCATGAACATATTTTGGCTTTAGGTATTTCTCCTGATCTACTTTTATGGAGCCCTCCTCTGAAGTAAAGTAAACTGATTTTGTTGATCCATCTACAAATTCAATTGAAGATGCAATTGAAATTATCGCAACAACAATTAAAGCAAGAAAAACTATGCTTTTCATTCATTTCATTAAGCCTAATTTCATATTCATAAACATTGTTGAGAAAAGAATCGTTTCATTAGAATTCCTTATTTCATTAGTTTTTCATTACTAAAGCCCTAATCAAATATTCAAAGAAAAACCCGGAATAATTTTGGAGTAATTTTTATTATTATCTCTTATAATATGCAAGTATGACTATTCCCACTGAAGTAACTTGTCCTATCTGTAAAGAAAAAATGATGAATCTTAACAAGGAAAATCCAGCATTAAGTGTTAGCACTTTATCATTGGTGATTAATGGACAAAAGAAGATTAGTAAAACAGAGATTTTCATGTGCGAGAACTGCAATAACATACAGTCATTCATGTCATTATCTGATGAATAGTCTAGAGATTGGATTTGAAGGTTTTTAATTCAATTGTCTTACAATCAGAACTACTGCCATAAATGGAATTATTGTACCGCCAAACAAAAAGATCGTGTTTATTGCATAATAGTCTCTGTTTTCATTTACACACTGGTTTTGTTTAGATTCTTCTAACTCTTGACATTCAGGAAGATAGTCATTTGCCATAAACCATAAAGCGTCACCAAGATAGCCTCCGGCAAAAAATCCACCAGCTGCTGCACCAAATGCAATCATCAACCCAATGCCTAGCTTTCCCATAAAACTATTCCATGAATTACATGAAAAAAGATTCGCATTTACTCTCTCATATCAATAAATCAAGAAATTTAATAAAATCCACTCCTTTACAAAACCCATGGACTCCAGTTTCATTTTGGGGGGATTGATTGTTGCTGGTGAGGCTTCATTCATATTTTGGTGCATGTATCGATATCGTAATCTTGATACTGGAAACCATGTCAGAAAGATACCAAAACCAACCTGGCCTAGAACAAAACTAGAAGATATTTTTGGTGTATAATCTGTATTAAAAAAATTAAACTATTTGATTTCAGGCAAACTATTCTGGTATTTTTTAGAATTATGAAAATTTGTTAATTGTTTTTGAATTGATATATTTTTACAATGGATTGAAAAAAACATTGTATGGAAAATTCTGACAGACCAGTTCGGAGAGCACTTATTCTACAAGGAGGAGGTGCATTAGGCGCATATGAAGTTGGTGCATTAAAGGCATTCTGTAGTAATCTTTCCATTGAAGATTCACATTCCAATAGAGAAAATCGACCCATGTTTGATATTGTGGCAGGCTCCTCGATAGGGGCAGTAAATGCTGCAATTTTAGTTGATAATGTAATTAATCCAAAAAACAAGAATGTATCCAACCCACAAATCTGGAAAGACGCCGTAGATTCTCTTGAGAATTTTTACAAGAAAATCTCCGAGAGAGGAGGAACAATGAATCCAATGTGGTGGGTTGATAATGTTTTTTTACAAAATCCACTTTTTCAAAACTTTTGGCCAAATTGGGCAAATACAAAAAAATTTCTCAAGACTCAAAGTGATTTGTTTTATGATTCACCTTTCACTCCTGACAAAAAAATAGCCAAACAATTTGTTGCAAATTCTCCATTTCTAGATAAACTGTATTTTGGTTTCTTTCCAGATACTTGGGGATTGCCTGCTTCAAGTGAACTGGCAAGAAGATATTACTCTTATTTGTTCTCAGTTTTTCTAGGTTCTCCTGATGTGCTTAGTCCTGCAATGATCCAGCCTGATATGAAGTTCTTGGATCCGTTTTATTTTACGCATGCTTTTGCCAGATTCAACAATGCTTACTTGGCAGAAACTATGAAAAAATTCTGTAACACACCTCTTAAAATTAAAACTGAAAATTCTGATGAGCAAATCCATCCTCGCTTACTGATCATTTCAGTGGATGTGGAGGATATCACAACTCCGGTTGTCTTTGATAGTTTTGCAAAGAAAAGATATTGGACAAAAAATCAAGACTATTCTTGGTTTTCTGAATACGGTTTGGATCCTAAAGGCAATCCAAAATTTAGAATTGATTATGATGGCATTGAAATGAAACACATTGAAGCTAGCATGGCAACTCCAATTAGATACGACTATCCTAGATTTCCGGTAATGAATTTAAAAGAAAATAAAATTGAAGAAAGAACTTTCTGGGATGGAGCTTTTTTGGCAAACACTCCACTAAGACAGGTAATGCGTGCACACAGACAGTATTGGAAAGAAAAAGATAAAGAAAATATTCCAGATCTTGAAATTTTCATTGTAAATCTTTATCCTTCGGTAGAACACGGAGTGCCAACTTCTCCTGATTCCATTCAAGACAGACAGATTGACATTACTTTTCATGATCGTACAAAATTCCAAGTAAAGATAGACAAAATGAGAAGTGAGTATATTGATCTGCTACAAAAATTGATACCAATTGCAGAAAAACAAGATGTTAATGCCGTAAATGAAATATCTGATAAAAGTACAATTTATGCTTCAAAAAAAGATGATGTGATAGACAAAAAGCATACTTTGTGGAAGGGAAGATTCAAGCTTCGAAGAGTAGTTTATGTAGAAAGAAAAGAAAAATCTGGTGATACCATTTTTGCCAAGGCTTTTGATTTTTCTCCTACAACAATCAAAAACCTAATCAAAGAAGGCGAAGAGACAGCTGAAGAGGCATTTGTAAAATGTACCAATGAATATCAAAAGCGTTCTTAAATTTTGAGAATAGGATTTCAGATGTCTAAAACAGTAAATCTGATTAATTTTGAGTTTCGACTGATTAATAATACATTAAATACAATATCTATTTCACTCTAATCATGTTTGGTAAAAAGCCTGTACTAAAGGAGGGTGTACATGTTTTTTCAGTTAAAAAAAATGGAGATTATAATGATTTTATTTTTGCCATAGTGACTGGTGTTCAGGGCAGAAAGGTTGGTATTAACGGAGTTATTGTGAATCCTGTTGGCCTGAAAAACAAGATATCTCAGGGAAAAACAGGAGAGAGATCAATTGAAATTTTAGAGCACCCCACTCCAGACAATGTAGTCCTCGCTCTGGTGTATAGAGTAGAACACGAAAACTTTACAGGTATTTTAGATTTAGACAAGGACAAGTGTGATTTACTTCCACCAAAAATCTACACAATGCTTGATGGATGGATTCGTGAATCTCTACCTGAATTTATCAACAATATACTTTCATTACCCCCAGGTGCTGAGAGAGATGAGGCAAGACGTGTTTTAAAGCAAAGAATGGATACTCTGGTTGATAAAAATCTCAAACGAACCCTTTACTCTGTATGTCGAAGTCTGAAAATTCTAAACTAGATTCTCAGGCGTGATTTCGCCATAGTTTTATATTATGTCCTAAGAAATTTTCGGTATAATGGAATATGTTTATGCTGCTTTACTTCTTCACAAGCTACAAAAAGAAGTCAATGAGGCCAACATCAGCTCAGTTGTAAAAGCATCTGGCGCTGAAGTTAATGACGCACAAGTAAAAGCACTCGTAGCTGCTTTAGCCGATGTTAACATCGAGGATGCAATCAAAGCCGCACCAGTCGCAGTAGCTGCAGCAGCACCAGCAGCAGCCGAAGCTGCAGCAGGTGGCGAAGAAAAGAAAGAAGAAGCACCTAAAGATGAAGGTAAAACCGAAGAAGCAGCCATGGAAGGACTCTCTTCTCTATTTGGCTAGTCAACTTTTCTTTTTTCAATTTAATTTTGTTCTTTCACGTCAATGTTAATTAGCAATAATTGTGTATTCTGATATGATTGGTTGACTTTTCTGTTCCAGCTGATGTCTTCATCTACGTTCTAGATCTATTTGGCACAATGGCATTTGCAGTTACTGGTGCTTTCAAAGCTATAGAGAATAAATCTGACATTGTAGGTGTTTTGCTTCTTGCAACACTTACTGGAGTTGCTGGCGGAACAATTAGAGATGTAGTTTTAGGGCAATTCCCAAATTCCATCTCTGATCCAGCATATGTTATAGTTACAGTAATTTCTGGTCTTGCAATATTCTTTCTTTATTCTCGTCTTAAAAAACACTGGAATCTATTTTTAAAATTTGATGCAATAGGACTTGGAGTATTTGCAATAATTGGAGCTACATTTGCTTATCATCTAGTTGGATTAAATTTTCTTGCAATAATGCTTGCAGGAATGCTTACAGCAGTTGGTGGTGGAATTTTGCGAGATGTTGTTGTAAACCAAGTTCCAATAGTCTTTGTAAAGGAATTTTATGCATCTGCAAGTTTTATTGGGATTTCTGTATTTTACCTGATTTTGTTTTTAGAGGGAGAACTATACATTGCAACAATTACAGGAATCATTCTAACTACAGGATTACGGTTAGTAGCAATGAAGTATAATTGGAATCTTCCACGAGTTAAAGGAACGACAGACTAGGCTGGAGTGTAGTCTTTTGCCTGCCCTGAAAGTGATTGGGCCTGCCCGTGAGCCTTTTGAAGGATTTGCTCTTTTGTCTCATCAGTCATAAATCCAGATTCTACTGATACTGAGCGAGCAGCTTGTGCAGCCTTGCTGAGTATTTGTGAGATGTTTTCAGGAGTTACATATGCTGCCTCTATTGATAATGAAACTGCTTCTTGGTGTGCTTGAGCAAATTCATCTTTAATCTTCTCAACATCAATTATCATCTCTTGTTCAGCATACTTGAATCCCTCTTCTAGTGCAGTGTACAGTGTAATTCCTGCCTCTACTGGTTTGATGTCAAGTTTACCAAGAAGTGCTGCTAATTTTTCATTGATTGCCTCTCCTTTCTTAACAGGAGTGGTGTCTTTTGCAATCCAAATTGTACCTTGATCAATCTTTGTTGGAATCCCTGCTTCCTTAAATTCAGTAAGCATTGGTCCTGGTGCAATTCCTGTATTCTTTGCAGGAACCACCACGTCCACACTTGCAATGTCTCCTCCTCTTGCTGCCATCATAATCTTGTTTTTTGCCAACAATACATTTAGCTTAAACGGTGACATGTTTGTAAACATGAACATACATTGGCCGGTTAATTCTGCTGCCATGTCTTTAATTCCTGGAATATCTAAATTCTCAAGTGCCTTTTGAGCAACCTTGTCTTTTATGTTAAAAAACTCTACATCATCTTTTAGTGCTTTTCGTAATGGAAGAATTTGTGTTGATCTTACTTTATCCATTTTGACAAGAGCCAATACTTTGTATTTTTTTGGAAGCTCTTGTAATTGCTGATACATTTGAGCTTTTCTTTTTGGATATTGAGTTCTGTTTTCATGCATGTTTCTTCTTGACCTCTTCTGCTTGTTTGATGACTTTGCCCATTGTGGTTTTTATCATAACCCTTTTGATATTTTTCTCACCATTTGGTAATTTCTTTTCAACTGCACTTAGAATTGCATGTGCATTAACTGCCAAATCTTGATCCTCCATTGTCTCATCTCCAATTTTACATGACAATGAAAGTGTACCTCTTGCTCTAACCTTAATTGATGATCTAAATCTTTGTAAGAATGACTCTATTGGTGCATTAAATGGAACTGGTGTTGGCATTTTTCCTCTTGGACCTAAAAGCTGACCTAGAGTTTTACCTACTGTTGGCATGACTTGAGTGTCTGCCAAAAAGAAATCATATTTGTTAATGAATTTTCTAGATTCTCTTTTGTTTGTTGCAAATTTATCTAGTTCTTCTGTTCCAACTACTGCATCTGCATTTGCCTGCTTTGCTTTTTGACCCATATCTCCTGTGGCCATAACACAAACAGTTGCAGGTGAACTGGTTTTTGGAAGCTGAACTACTTCATTGAGGGCAAAGCCTTTCTTGACATCGATATCCTTGAAGACAGTAATCATTTCGACTGCTTGCTTGAATTTGCGTTGTTTGGTGCCTGCTTTTGCCTCCTTTATCATGTCTACTAGCTGAACCTCAGTAATCATTACGAACAATTTCGAGAAAGCCTACTTAAAATCGTTTAGAGATCAACATTTCTGATTTTCACTATATTTTAAAAAATTACACTTTTTGCCATGTTATTTTATAATTCCATGGCAAAATTCCAAGCAAATCTACATTTATTAAATCGCAACAAAAATTTTTTGCATTGCACCGATTCGATGAATTGGATATGAAATTGCTTTTCGAACTGACAAAAGATGGTTCAATCTCAGTTCCTGCCTTATCAAAGAAACTTGAGATCAACGCCTCCGTTCTGTATAGTAGAATCAAGAGACTTATGAAAAAAAAGTTGATTAAAAAATTCACTGTTGTCATTGATGATTCTCTGCTCGGAATTGGCGTAAAGGCATCAGTGGGTATTAACCGAGATCCTAAATTCAAAGATGCTATTCACAAAAAACTAATGGATGCACCTGAGGTAGTCTCAATTTCAGAGGTAACTGGCAGATTTGATATAATGATAAAGGTATATGCTGAGAATTTGGAAGCTTTACATTCTGTAGTTATCGAAAAGATTGGAAAAATACAAGGAATTCAAAATACCGAAACATTTGTTGAACTACAGAGAACTGACAAAGATCCTGTTTATTTGACCAAACAAGCCTGATTCAAAAATTATTGAAATTATTTACTGGAATTTTTCGTCCCACTTACCTTCGTTGATCTCAACTGTGATCTCTTTAGGAGTCTTTCCTTCCACTTTAACTCCTAATGCAAGACAGGTTCCAATGATTGTTTTTGCTACTGATTTTAGAGATGATGCATATGATTTTTCAAGCTTAGTATTTGCAACTTTAACTACTGCATCCATTGAGACATCTCCTACCCATTCAGTTCCTGAAGCACCTGAACCTTTCTGAATTCCTGCCTCTTTCATGATTAGGGCAGCAGCTGATGGGATACCAATTTCAATTTCATATTTCTTTGTGTCACTATCAACTATTACTGTAACTGGAACTTTCATTCCTTCAAAGTCCTTTGTTTTTTCATTAATTGAATTAATGACTTCCATAATGTTAACTCCTAGTGGACCTAATGCTGGACCCAAAGGTGGACCTGCAGAAGCTGCTCCGCCTGTTACAAGTGATGATACTTTTTGTTCTCCCATGTTATCTCAACTCTATATGAAAAATTTAATCCTTCCTAAGTCTCACTTGATAGTTTTAGATAGTTTGCGTCCACTGTTACTGGTAGTTGATATGATGCATCCAAGAGAACAACTGTTGCTTCTTCTTTTTCAGCATCAATTCTAGTGATAGTTGCCTTCATTCCCTTAAATGGCCCTCCTGTGATTTCTACGATGTTATCTACTGCTAATTGTGATACTGTAGATTTCTTTACTAGATATCCTTCAATGTCTTTAAATTCTAATTCTCCTCGAAGTTGACCGCGAATGTGTCTAACTCCCTCAACTGCCATGTATGCATCACTAGGATTTACCGCTTCAATTACAACATAGCCTTTTAGATTATCTACAAGTAAAACTGATTGAATGTTTATCTGGTTAGCATTTGCTTTTGCCTCTAATAGTCTCATTACCACCTTTTCTTGTCCTCCAGTGGTTCTGATTGCAAAAAGATGTGATTTTAATTCCTCAGACAAATTTACCTACCAAACGTAATTACAGAAAAGACAAACTGAATAATAAAGCCGATAGTACCTACACCTGCAATTCCTAAAAGCACCAATCTAAGATGCTGCTGATATTCATCGCTGTCCGGCTTTTTGGCCATTTTTATGGTATTGGCCATGTTCTTCAAAGTCTGCCTTGGATTCATTGCTGAAAATTAATAGGGTGTCCTTATATCTCTTATCTAATGGAACTTCTTGTCGCATACCGTGATGACCCTGCCGGATACAATATGGCAAAATTTCTTTTAACAAAAATGAAAAAAGAAGGAGATCTTTACCGTGGTGAATTTTATGATTTACTGATAATACCAACTCCTGCAATTTCTGCTGATTGGTTGGAAGAAAAATACCAATACGATGGGTTTGTATTTTTATCAAAACATGCAGCTGAATCTGGAGTATTGGCCCTTACATGTCATAGTACTGGAAACTTTTCTGAGGCAAAGTTTGGAGGAAACAAAAGACAACTAGCTATTCCTCATCCAGATCTTCAAAAGGCATATCTGAAGACCCTGTGGGAAAACAGATCAAAATTTTCAGAGTTTGATATTACTATTGAGGCTACTCATCATGGACCAACTGCCCTGAAAAAACCTGCTATCTTTATTGAGATTGGAACTACTGAAAAACAGTGGACTGATGAGTCCTTGTGTACATCTGTTGCAGAGCTAGTTCATGAAGTTATGGTAAGCAAAATTCAATCAAATCCTGTAGCAATTTGTTTTGGTGGAACCCATTATCCAGAAAAATTCAACAAAATGTTATTGAATGGAAAATTTGCACTTGGTACTGTAATGCCAAAACATGCACTTGAAAATCTAGATGGGAATCTATTTGAGCATATACTGGAACAAAACAAAATGGCAACAGCTGCACTGCTTGATTGGGCAGGTCTAGGACCTGAAAAACAAAAAGTACTTGGTCTTTTAGAAAAAACAGATCTTGAGGTTATACGACTTTGAATCTTGATAAAAAAATTTACAAAAAACTCTCCGAAGTTCCTAAAGGAAAAATTACAACATATAGCGAGCTAGCAAAAGCAGTTGGAATGAAAAATGGTCAAAGAGCAGTTGGAAGAATCATGAACAAGAATCCTTATCCTGTAATAATTCCATGTCATAGGGTCATAAAATCTGATGGTAAAGTTGGTGGATATGCATATGGTGAAGAAATTAAATCAAACATGTTAACTAGAGAAGGAATCAAAATCAAGAATGGTAAAATTTTAGATTTAGAAAATAAAATTTATCGATTCTAGTTCTTTCTCTTTGCAATAATCTCTTCCATCAATAGTCTTAGATGGGCTTTGTTTCTTACAGTATTTCCGCCAACTTTCTTGTAGAGTAACCAAAATTCTGGGTTTGTCAAATCCTTTCTGTCTTTAGCAATTTTCAACAATCTTCTCAAAGAGCGAACCTTTGCTACATAGACTTCTTTCTTTCCTACTCTGGCGCCTTTTCTACCTTGCTTGGAACCTTGCTTTGTTCCTCTTTTGTTTCTCTGAGCCTTTTTGGTATGTGCTCTTCCTTTTGAGGTTCCAACGATTGGTTTGAATTTGATTGTATTTGCGGTTATGAGACTTCGAATATTTTCTCTAGTGATTGCATCTGCAATATCATCTAGATGATCTGAATCAAACTTTATTCTGTGAATACCAACACCGGTAACTCGAGATACCAGTCTTTTTTTAGCTTTAAGATTTACTACCACTTGCACTCACTCTCGCATTAAAAATTTTGAATTTACCCTCTATTGCTTTGGCAACTATCGCTTTTCTTTTCTTAGTGCCAACGCTATGTCCAAATCTTATCCCATCTGTCTTTGGATCTAATTTTTCTAAATCGCTAATTGTATGAACTAGATTATCTGTAAATCCTGAAGGATGTAATCCTCTTGCTTCTTTTGGTCCTCCATATCCAACTTTGACAAGTCCTGGACGACCTCTACTCTTTTGTTTTCTCTGATGATGATCAATACCTTTTGGTTTTCTCCAAGTTGTTTGAAGTCTAACATAACGCCAGCTTTCTGGTCTGATAAAATCAGGATTGTGTTCTTTAATCTCTTTTCTTTTAGCTAGCTTGTCCTTATTGATCGGCATTAGAATCACTCTTGAAATTTGAAATAAATACGTTCCTAGACAAAAAATTCGTTGATTGTACCGAATGAATAATAAGGAAATTCAAATCGGATCGAAATATTATGACTATTCCTGAATTCATACCTGGAGATGACAATGACTGAAATTGTAGGCTCCTCTCCAACTGAAAAGTTTGTTGCCCAACTAGCTGACTTTGGAATCAACCCATCTAAAGTTCACAGAAACTTGAGCGTAGATGAGATGGTATCCTTAGCTGTTGATAGAAACGAAGGTGTGGTAAACTCTACAGGATCCCTTTCTGTAAACACTGGAAAATACACTGGCCGCTCACCTGATGACAGATTTATCGTATATGATGATGTAACACATGACACCATAGACTGGGGTAAGGTAAACCACCAGTTCCCAACAGGAAAGTTTGAGAAAATATTTGAAAAGATGAAAGACTTTGTAAACAACAAGGAATTATTTGTCTTTGATGGATTTGTCGGAGCTGACAAAGACAATCGCCTACCCATTAGAGTGATAAATGATCATGTATGGCAGAATCTCTTTGCAAGAAATTTGTTTATTCGACCAACTGATGAAGAGCTAGAAAATCACGAACCAGAGTTTACTGTAATGTGTATCAATGACTTTAAGGCAATTCCAGAAGAGGATGGTACTGGAACTGATATCTTTATCTTAATTGATTTGACAAGAAAACTCGTACTCATTGGAGGAACACAATATGCCGGTGAGATGAAAAAGTCAATGTTTGGTGTAATGAACTTTCTACTTCCAGACAAGGGAGTATTTCCAATGCATTGCTCAGCTAACATTGGCAAAGATGGTGATACTGCACTGTTCTTTGGACTATCAGGGACTGGTAAAACTACACTCTCAGCTGATCCAAACAGAAATCTGATTGGTGATGACGAACACGGATGGTCTGATAATGGAACCTTTAACTTTGAAGGAGGATGTTATGCAAAATGCATCAACCTAAGCCAAGAGGCAGAACCTGAAATCTGGAATGCAATAAAGCCTGGTGCAGTTTTAGAAAATGTTGTACTAAATGGTAATACTCCAGACTATGATGATAACACTCTAACTGAAAATACCCGTGTTGCATATCCACTTGATTACATTCCAGGAGCTGTGATTCCATCAGTTGGTGGAAATCCCAAAGTTATCGTATTTCTAACTGCAGACGCACTAGGTGTCTTGCCACCAGTATCTAGATTAACCAAAGAAGGTGCAATGTTTCACTTTATGTCAGGTTATACGAGCAAACTAGCTGGAACCGAACGTGGAATAAAAGAGCCAAAGTCAGTATTCTCTGAATGCTTTGGCGCACCATTTATGCCAAGGCCAGCCTCAGTTTATGCCAAACTCTTAGGTGAGAAGATAAACCAACACAATACCGTAGTATACCTGATTAATACAGGATGGTCTGGCGGCCCATACGGTGTTGGCAAGCGAGTCAAGATAAAGTATAGCAGAGCAATGGTAACTGCAGCACTTACTGGAGCACTAGATATTGTAAAGTATAGACATGATGATCTATTCAATGTAGATATTCCAACTGAAGTTCCTGATGTTCCCTCTGAAATTCTAGACCCAAGAAACACATGGACTGACAAGGACTCGTATGATCTTTCTGCAAGAAAGCTAGCTCAGATGTTCATTGAGAACTTTAAGAAATTTGAGAATGTCTCACCTGAAATTGTCAATGCTGGTCCAAAACTTCCCGAGTGATTGTTCTTCTTCTGATTCCTAGTCCAACAAGGCCTACAACAATTACAATTGCAGCAATTATTCCAATCTGCTTTTGAGGAATATTCAAATCAGAAGGTTTTATCTGATTTGAAACTGAATCTACTTGAATTACATTAAATGCATCATATGATTCCCCATTCACTCTAATCTTTGTCTCTATCCAGTATTCTGTATTTTCATAAACTTGAATGGATGCATTCCTGTTTGGTGTAGCTGTTATGACATCTACTTTTCCATCTCTGCTATTTGTAACGGAAATTTTTGCAAAGCTCCATTCTTTTGGATGAAATATTTCAAAATTCATCTTTCCGTCGTCTTGATTCACTGATATTGAACCTTGAGTATAATGCAACAAAAATGGAACAACATAACTAACGTCTTCATGATTTATCATTATCTTTCCTTCATGATCGCCATATTCTTGGCCAATGACATTTAATTTAATCTGTAAATTGTTATCCTCTAAAATATGTGCAAATTGAATAAACTCTGGTCCCTCAAATGAAACCTCGATGTCATCCAGAGAACCTCCAAGTAATTTCAATTCAAATTGTTTTAGCATAGTTGGATTGTCTGCTGAAACACTATCTACAAAGTGTGGAGGAAGTATGACTAGGTTTGCCTGAAAGGCCTTTGCAATGTTTAGTCTTCCAGAACCCGTATCTTTTAGAGTGAATTCCTGGCCATATGCATTAGAAACAGGCTCAGAAGTCGTTAGTAGTAGAGATTTTATCTCATGATGATGAATATCTGGATTCTTTTCTAGTAATAGGGCAGCAGCTCCGCTAACATGAGGTGCAGCATAGCTTGTACCGCTAGTAAAGTTGTATCCTGCATTGTTTTGAGTAGTATTGATGTATGCCCCAGGTGCTAAAATGTCAGGTTTTATGAAAAATGACGAGACTGGACCTCTGGAACTAAAGTGAGCTACATAATCAGGATTGTAAAACAGATGTAAAAGTGCACTTTTCTCAGATCCTTCTTTAATTTCAAGTCCTTCTTTTCTGTCAATTGATACTACTGGAATCTGAGGTTTATAGTCTGGTTTGACAAATTCATGAGTCAATTCCCCTAGAAAAATTCCAGGTTCATTATTGTATACGATCAAAGCATTTGCTCCTGCATCAGCGGCATTTTCTTCTTTGATAGAAAAGTAAAGCAGCTCTCCTTCCACATCACTTCCTCTCTCAACTAAAAGAATCGAATTTTCGACCTCAATGTCTTTTAGTTCATCTTTTTTTCCATAACCTCCAAAAATTATTTCTCCTTGTATGGGTTCTTCTAGTTTTGAGGAACCTAGCATCGGAATTACCGTATATGGTTTATCGTCAACTTCCAGTGTTGCAACAAGACTAGATGTTAAATTATTGTAAGTAGCTCCGACTGTAACAGAACCATGATTTCCCCCTGGACTTCCTATTGTACCAAAGTCAGGACCATCATTTCCTGCAGCAGTAACTACAAAGATCTCTCTTTCAAGGGCTCGAGTTACAGCACTGTCTATTTTTTCATTGGTCTTGTTTACTCCCAAACTAATGTTAATTACATCAGCCCCGTCTGCTATTGCTTTGTCAATTGCCTTTATGATAAGATTTGATGATACTCCTTCTCCTTCTTCAGAAACCTTGTATGCTAGAATCTTTGCCTTTGGTGCAATTCCCTTAATTTCTCCATCTGCTGCAATTACTCCGGCAACCTGTGTTCCATGTCCATTTGTGTCAAGGGGCAATTCGTCTTCGTTGATAAAGTTGTATCCTCCAACTACCTTGCCATCAGGCCCCCATCCGAGAAGATCTGGATGGTTAAAATCTACGCCTGTATCAATTACTGCAATTTTAACTCCTTCTCCATAGATTCCTTGGTCTCTTAAGGTATCCGTTCCAACAAAAGGACCACTTTGATCTAGATACAATAAAAGATCATCCGGTTGCAAAAAGTCTGAAAAAAATAAAACTACAAAAACTGTCAAAATCGAAGAAAAAACTAAAAGGCGTTTCATGAATTAATCCTGTTTTCAGTAAGTAAAAACCAATTGTCTACTAAACCAATAAATGGAATAAACACCGAGTCTGACTAATGGAAAAATACACACTTCCTGAAATGCCCTATGCTTATGATGCATTAGAACCTCACATTGACGCAAGAACAATGGAGATTCATCATACAAAACATCATCAGACATACACTGACAAACTCAATGCAGCTCTTGAAAGTTGTCCTGCTGAGATACAAGAGAAAGATATCTTGGATATTCTATCTAATATCAATCAAGTGCCAGAGGATAAAAGAGGTGCGATAAACTTCAATGGTGGTGGCTATGATAACCACAGGCTATTTTGGAACAACATGAAACCAAATGGAGGTGGAGAGCCAGGAGGATCTATTGCTGATGCAATCAAAGAGTCCTTTGGAAGCTTTTCAGACTTCAAGGAGAAATTCTCGTCTACATCTGCAGTTATTCAAGGCAGTGGTTGGGGATGGTTAGTATACAATCCTTCTTCAGGAAAGGTTGAGTACAAAGCTATGCCAAATCAAACTAGTCCAAGAACTGAAGGATTGGTACCATTACTTGGCTGTGATGTTTGGGAACATGCTTACTATCTCAAGTATCAAAACAAAAGACCTGACTATATTTCTGCATGGTGGAATGTAGTTAATTGGGACGAAGTAGAAAATAGATTCTCCAAAGCAAAATAAAGTTCAAATCTTTATTTTTTTATTCATCCATCCATATGTTTTTGATTTTTGATTTTGAACCTACTGCAAATGCAATTCCTTCCCATTTCTTTTTTGTGTGATTCTCAAATCTATGTGGGACCTTTGGCGGAAGAAAAATCATTGTCTTTGGTAGAACTATCTGAGTTTTTTGGCCTATGGTAACCTTGCATCTTCCCTCAATTGAATAAACAATGACATGCTCTTTTTCATGAATGTGTAGTTGATGTACCTTGCCTGGTTCAATTTTTGCTTCTAAACCAATAATTTTATCTCCTCTAATTTTTTCGTTCAATAACAATCTGATTTTTAATTCATCAGACGGATGATCTGGATATGGCTTAATCCATTTTGATTTTGACTTTAAAATTTTTCCTGATTTTCTCACAAGTCTGTTAATTCTATGAATGAATTTATAACCATCTGGTGAAGGTTTGTTGTAAATGAGACAAGAACAAGCCCAGCAATTATTACAACAAATGCAAATGCTTGAAACCTACCTTGGGGATTTATCTCAAAGGGAAGGGACGTTGCTTAATATTCTTAGAGAAGCAACAGCTGCAATTGAATCAATAAAATCCTTAAAACAAAAACCAACATTTGAAACTTTGGTGCCAATTGGCATGGGAACTTATGTACAAACAAAAATTTCATCTGATGACAAAATTGTTTTGAATATAGGAGCTGGCGTTTCTATGGAAAAAGATCCTGATACTGCCATTAATTATCTTGAGGCAAGAATTAAAGAAATTGAAGTTGCCTTACAAGAGACTGCAGCTAAAAAACAAGAGGCATCAACTAGACTTGAGCAAGGTAAAGAGCAAATGAATCAGTTGATGATGGCAGCACAAAAATCCTCGGGTTAGCACAATGTTTGATAAACTCCGTAAGGCATTTTCTAGTGCAGCCAAAAGCTTAGGAGAAAAAGAGCTTGATGAAAAAGACATTGAAGAAATTCTATTTGAATTAGAAATCTCCTTACTTGAATCTGATGTTGCTGGAGAAGTAATTGATGCAATAAAATCTGATTTGAAAGGACGTTTGATTGGTTCTAAAGTAGCAAAAAATGAAATTGAAAAATTTATCAAAGATAGTTTGATTTCAAGTATTTCTTCATTATTTGATGAAGCTGGAAAAGTTGATTTGTTTGAAAGAATAAATGAAAAGAAGAAAGCAGGACAACCCTTTTTGATATTATTCGTGGGAATTAATGGAACAGGAAAAACCACTTCTCTTGCTAAGGTAGCTCATATGCTTTCACAAGCAAAATACTCAGTTGTTGTTGCAGCAGCTGATACCTTTAGAGCAGGTGCAATCGAACAATTACGTGAACATACAAATCGACTAAATCTAAAACTAGTTGCTCAAAATTATAATTCTGATCCTGCAGCCGTAGCAAGAGATGCAGTTCTTTATGCAAAATCTCACAAGACTGATTGTGTTTTAATTGATACTGCTGGAAGAATGCAGACAAGCAAAAACCTGATGGAACAAATTGCAAAAATTACCAAAGTAGTAAATCCTGATTTTAAAATTTTTGTGGGAGATTCATTAGCTGGAAATGATACTGTAAATCAAGCTAGAGAATTTTTTGAACACGTAAAATTTGATGGTTCTATTTTAACAAAAATTGATGCAGATGCACGAGGAGGCGCTGCATTGTCTATAGTGAAAATCACTTCAACCCCTGTTCTTTATGTAGGAGTTGGACAAGAATATTCTGATCTAAAACCATTTGATAAAGAAACTTTCTTAGAAACTGTATTTGGTTCCTTACAAGAAGTAGATCTGAAACCTGTTCCTTCACCACAAAAACCAGAACCTGAACCTGAACCAGCTCCAGAACCAAAACCAGAACCTGAACCAGCTCCAGAACCAGAACCTGAACCAATTCCAGAACCAATTCCAGAACCAGCTCCAGAACCAGCTCCAGAACCAGCTCCAGAACCAGCTCCAGAACCAATTCCAGAACCAATTCCAGAACCTGAACCAGCTCCAGAACCAGAAATTATTTCAGCTAGTGATGATCCGTTTGAAGGAATAAAGGATGAAGACATAGCGGATTATTCTGACCTTTATGATATTCCTCCACCAGAAAATGATGAAGAGGCAATAAAGCTAGGAAACAAAATTCGAAAATGGATTAAACAAGGGAGACCTGAGCCTGGAGAATCTATATCTGAAATAAAACCTGACGAAGAAATTATTGAAGACGTTGAAGATAAACAAGAAAAAGAACCTGAAAAGATCCGAGACGATGAAGAACTAGAATTCGAAGAACAAAAACAAGATAAAGAAGAAAAACCTAAAAAGAAGAAACGAGGCTTATTTGGATTCTTTAAGAAATGAAATTAAAAACTAAAGATTTACTCACTTTGAAGGAATTATCCCCAAAGGAATTTTCACAATTGATTGATCTATCAATCAAACTAAAAAAAGGAGGAAATAAACCACTACTCAAAAACAAGACGTTATCAATGATCTTTCAAAAACCTTCTACTCGAACAAGAGTAAGTTTTGAAGTTGGAATGTTTCAACTTGGAGGGCATGCAATTAATCTATCTTCTAATGATATGCAGTTATCTAGAGGTGAATCAGTAGAAGATACTGCAAAAACTCTTTCACGATATACTGACTGTATTATGGCAAGAGTTTACGAACATAATTTATTAGAAAAGTTGTCTGAACACTCAACTGTTCCTGTGATAAATGGACTATCTGATGCATTTCACCCATGTCAAATATTAGCTGACTTTATGACCATCAAAGAAAAGAAAAAAAAATTCAAGGGTTTGAAGATTGCCTGGATTGGAGATGGCAATAATGTATGCAACTCTATGATTTATGGATGTGCATTATCTGGAGCAAAATTGTCAGTTGCAACACCAAAAGGATTTGAACCAGATTCCAAAGTAGTTGCTGAATCAAAAAAGTCTACTGACATTGAAATTACTACAGATCCAGTAAGGGCCATCTCTGATGCTGACGTTGTAGTTACTGATACTTTTACGTCAATTCATAATCGCGATCCAAAACGAACCAAAAAATTCCTTCCAAAATATCAAGTAAATTCAGATCTAATGAAGAATGCAAAAAATAATTCTATTTTCATGCATTGTCTTCCTGCTAAAAGAGGAGATGAGGTTACTGCTTCTGTAATTGATGGTCATCAATCTGTTGTTTGGGACGAAGCAGAAAATCGACTGCATACTCAAAAAGCATTGTTAGTTTCTCTGATACACGCTTAACGTATATAAGAGCAGATTCAAACTCGTGTTCTATAGATGGCCTATTCAAAAATATTGAGAAGACTTAGAGAAGAAAAGACCAATTACAAAAAAAGAGCCACGATGCTTATGGGTAAGCGTGACTTTATCACTGTAAATATTACTAATGAAAATACACAAGTCCAACTTTTAAAACCAGGCATGACTGGCGATAAGGTCATTGCTTCAGCACATTCACGATATTTACTTGACAAGGGTTGGAAGGGATCAAGAAAGAATGTTCCAGCTGCGTATCTTACAGGCTATCTTGCAGGAAAAAAAGCACTAGGACAAGGCGCGAAAGATGCAATTTTGTACACAGGTACTAGAAAATACACAGAGAGAATGGCAGCAGCACTAAAAGGAGTAATTGATGCTGGTCTCCAAGTTCCAGCAGATTCAGAGACATTTCCAGCAGATGAGCGAATTAATGGAGAACACCTTACGATAAAAAATGATATTTCACAAATAAAATCTTCAATTGATGGCGAGGTCAAATAGAAATGAGTCAAACAACACAAAGTCGAAACGGTGGACAAAGAAGACCAAGAAGAGAACCTGAAGAGGAGGTTTGGATTCCAAAAACAATTTTGGGACAAAAGGTAGCTTCAGGCGAAATTACTTCAATTGAAGAAATTATTCAAGATGGGCTTCGAATTCAAGAAGCAGGAATTATAAAAAAACTACTTCCAGATCTTAAAAGCGAAGTTGTGGATGTAGGTATAATTCAAAAAATGACATCAAATGGACAGTCAACTAGATTCAAAGCTATTGTAGCTGCAGGAAACGAAAATGGCTATTTGGGAATTGGCCAAGGAAAATCAAAACAAATGAGAATCGCAATAGAAAAGGCTACAAATCAAGCAATGCTTAATGTAAATCCAATCAAGTTAGGATGTGGAAGCTGGGAATGTAGATGTGACCAAAAGCATTCTGTTCCATTTAAGATTAAAGGAAAAGGTGGTAGTGTAACAATTGAGATCATTCCTGCACCTCGTGGATTAGGTTTGGTTGCTGGTGGTAAAATTAAACGATTATTGGAATTGGCAGGACTAAAAGATGCATGGACAACTGCAAAAGGTTCTACGCCTACAATGAACTCAACATCAAAAGCAATTTTGGATTGTCTTAGACAAACATTTAGTCAAGGTTGATAGAAAATGGCAAATGCATATCTTGTTGTTAGAATAAAAGGTCAAGCAGATGTTCCCCATTGGGCGACAACCACAATGGAGTTGCTCAAATTAGAAAAAAAATATCGGGCAACAATCCTTCCTGCAAAAGACAACACCCTGGGAATGCTAAACAAGATAAAACATTACATTTCCTGGATTGAACTTGATGCAGGTTTGGCAAAGGATCTTTTAGATAAAAAGGCCAGAAAGTCTGGTTACAAAAAAATTACTAGTGATGATCTTAAGGAACTAGGCTTTGCAAGCACTGATGAACTTGCAGCAGCTTTGTCTGAAGGTAAAGCAACTCTATCTAAGTTAAAACCCCTAAAACCTTGGTTTGCTTTGGCTCCTCCAAGATATGGATTCAAGCGTAGTACAAAGAGGCTATATGGACAAAAAGGCGTTCTTGGAGAAAACAAAGAACTTGAAACTTTAGTAAGGAATATGATGTAAAATGGCAACACGATTAAGGAAAACAAGAAGACTTAGAGGTGGACGAAATATGGGATGGGGCCAAGTAGGTCAGCACCGTGCAAGTGGTCACAAAGGAGGTCTTGGAGTTGCAGGTATGATGAAACATCACTACAGTACTTTGTTAAAAGAAGACCCTAATCATTTTGGACATGATTCTACTCATCCACCTCACCCTAACATTACCAAGAAATGGACTAGCGTCCGTGATCTTGATGATCTGTTCTTAAAGTTCGGTAAAGAAGAAGGAGGCAAAAAAATCATTGATCTTGCAGCAGCAGGTTTTGATAAGCTTCTAGGTGGCGGTAAGGCATCAAATGCATATACTGTCAAAGTAAACCAATTTACCGCAACAGCACAAGAAAAGATCAAAGCTGTAGGTGGAGAGGTGTTAACTGATAATGGCTGAAGGTACTGTAACTAGCATTATTAGAAAAGTCGTTTTCAAGGCAGAACCTTATATTCCTCAAGTTCCCAAACCGAAAAAGAAGATTCCTTTATCCACCCGATTGCTTTGGTGTGGGGTTGCGTTACTTATCTACATGGTGATGGGACAAACGCCTTTGTTCGGAGCAACTACACCAGAGTTTGACTTTCTACAATTTGCAAGAGTAATCTTTGCATCTCAACAAGGGACTTTGGTTGAATTGGGAATTGGTCCAATTGTAACTGCTGGTCTCTTGATGCAATTATTGAGAGGTTCTGAAATCTTGAGATTTGATTTCAAAAAACCTGAGGAAAGAGGGATTTTTCAAACAGCTACAAAATTAGTAACATATGTTGTAATTGTTGCCGAATCTATTGTATATGCCATTGCAGTTTATGGTCCAGGAGTTACTGAACCATCTGTTTTGTATGTGATGATAGGACAATTGATGGCAGCGTCCATAATTATCATGTTCTTAGACGAACTAATCCAAAAAGGGTGGGGCCTGGGAAGTGGAATTAGTTTATTCATTATGGCAGGTGTTGCGCAGCAAATTCTTTGGAGTCTGTTTAGCCCGTTACCGGCAGGTGATGGAGGAACAATCGGTATTATTCCGTATATAGGCCAATCTATAATGAGTGGTGATGTATCAAATATCTTTTTCCGCTCAAACCAACTACCGAGCATATTTGGACTTTGCCTTACTGCAGGAGTTTTGCTTATTCTTGTGTTTACTCAGGGAATGAAAATTGAAATTCCTATTGTATCTACAAAATACAGAGGCTTTTCAGCAGTTTATCCCATTAAAATGATGTATGTCTCAAACATCCCTGTTATCTTAGCATCTGCACTTACGGCAAATGCTGTTTTTATTGGTCAGATGTTCTGGGCAAACTTTAACCCGCGAAATAATAATGCCTTTATGAATATTATTGGTCAGTTTGACCCTACCAGCCCATCTACGCCTATCGGAGGGCTGATCTATTATATTACTCCCCCAAGGGGTCTTGATGTAGCAGCTTTGGATCCAGGACGAGCAGTTGGCTATGTCTTGTTTATGATTGGAATTGTAGTTGTCTTTGGTAAGCTTTGGGTTGAATTGGGAGGTCTGTCTCCAAAGAGTGCTGCTCAAAACTTACTTGATGCTGATGTTCAAATCCCAGGATTTAGAAGATCAAACAAACCTGTTGAAGCACTCCTAAACAAGTACATTCCATCTGTTACAATAATCGGCTCAATGATTTTAGGTGCTTTGGCAGGAGTTTCAGATGTATTGGGAGTATTTGGTTCTGGAATTGGAGTTTTACTTATGGTGGATATCCTAATTAACTATTACACTCAACTAGTAAGAGAACAAGTAGAAGTTGTAATGCCACGGCTGGGTGCTTTACTTGGTAGAAAATAAGAAAGTAGTAATGGTAGGAATTCCTGGAGTGGGAAAAACTTCTCTATTGAATCGCGTTGTGGAAATTCTAAAAGAACGAAAAAAGACTGTAAGTGTTTTCAGTTTTGGAACCTTGATGTTTGATGTTGCAAAAGAAAATGGCATTCATGATAGAGATGAGCTAAGAAAATTACCTGTGAGTGAACAACAAAGATTACAAAAGACTGCAGCAGAAAAACTAGCTAGTATTACTGATGAAGTGGTAATAATTGACACTCATGCCTTTATCAGTTCTCCTGAAGGATATTATCCAGGGTTACCTGAGCATGTACTGAAGATTATAAAACCCACTAACTTTGTATCTGTTTCTGCAAAACCTGAAGAAGTGTATAGTCGACGAATAAATGATCTTACAAGACATCGTGACAATATTACCCTGACAAATGTAAAGAAGGAGCTTGGCTTTCAATCTGCATTTATTGCTGCATGCGCTGTAATTTCGGGTTCTCCGATAAAAAATGTGCTTAATAGAGAGGGAAAGATTGATGAAGCAGCTGATAAAATAATTAAAGCAATAGGGCTGTAAAAAATGGACTTTAATTTTATCTTCTTATTCCTCGATTCACTTTTCTTACAATTTGATTTCTTTGGAGGAGAAAGGGGTGCATTGGGAAGTGATGATCCAATGGTAAAAGGACTAATAGCATCTATGTTTGCAGTAGCAGGGTTTGGCATAATGTTGAACTTTTTTAATTCTGCTGTAAGAAAAAAGATGGTTGATCAGATAAAACTAAAACGAATAATGAAAGAGACCAGATCATTTCAGAAAGAAAGAATGTCTGCAATGAGAGCAAAAGACCAAGCTAAGATCAGCGAACTCAACAAGAAATCGGCATACATGAACAAAATGTCAATGGAAATGATGCAAATGAACATGAGGCCTATGATGATTACCTTTGTTCCATTAATTTTGATATTTTATCTGGTATTGCCAGCACTCTTTACATATACTGTTGCAATTTCACCTATTCCGCTAAACGTCATTCCAGGTGACTTTTTCCAACTAACTTGTACTGCAGAACAAGCAGCCGATCCTGAACATGTATGTACACAAGAAAATGCATTGTTCCTTTGGGCTTGGTATTTTCTTTCATCAATCGCCTTTAGCGGTATAGTTATGAAACTTACCAAAACAACAATGGATCTCAGTTGACAAAGTCAATTGTAATTTCTGGCCCTCCTGCAGTAGGAAAAACTACTGTCGCTAAAGGTCTGGCTGAAGAATTTCATCTAACATATCTTAGTGGAGGAGATGTGCTCAAAAAAATGGCAAAAGAACAGGGATTTGATTCAGAGGGAGATGATTGGTGGGATACTGAAGATGGGATGAAATTTCTTGCCCAACGTGAAGAAAATTATGAATTTGATAAAAAATTAGATGAAAAACTAACCACTCTTTTCAATCAAGGAAATATGGTGATAACCAGTTATACCTTACCTTGGTTAGTTAATGATGGAATAAAGATCTGGTTAGAGGGATCTCATGCTAACAGCACAAAAAGAATGCAAACAAGAGATAACATGAGTTCGGATGAAGCATATGAGGTAACAAGAGAAAGATTTGACAAAAATAAGGCACTGTACAAAAACTTGTATGATTTTGATTTTGGGGATGACAAATCAGTATTTGATGTGATAATTAATACAAACAATCTGACTGCAAAGCAAGTAATTGATGTTGCAAAAGAAACTGTGAGAAAACTCCTATGACCCTAAAACAACTTGAGAATCTAATTGTAATTGATCAAGACATTACAGATGATACCTATGGGACATATTATGATAAAAGAACAATAGAGCAGTTACTAAATTATGGAATCATACTTTTGGATAAACCACCAGGTCCAACTAGTCATGAAACTGTAGCCTGGACAAAAAGAATTTTAAAAATTCCAAAAATTGGTCATAGTGGAACTCTTGACCCTCAAGTATCGGGAGTGCTGCCACTAGGTTTAGGAGAGGCAACAAAAGCACTTGGTGTTTTATTATATGGTCCAAAAGAGTACCATGCCCTTGGAAGAATTCACTCTCTTCCTTCCAAAGAAAAATTAGCTGAAGTAATAGGTATGTTCATTGGAGAAATTTATCAAAAACCCCCACAACGTTCTGCAGTTGTACGAAAAACCAGAACTAGAACTATCTATGAGCTTGAAGTCCTGGAACAAAAAGAAAGACTGCTGTTGATGCGTGTATTGTGTGAGGCTGGAACATATATTCGAAAATTATACTATGATATTGGAGAGATATTGGGACCAGGTGGTACCATGATAGAACTGAGAAGAACCAGAGTTGATCAATTTCGAGAAATTGATGGTTTGGTGACCTTGCACGAATTGGCAGATGCTTTTGCAATATGGGAGGAAAAAAAAGATGACTCAAAATTAAAGCAAATGATAAAACCCGTAGAGGTTGCTCTCAGTGAAATTAAATCTGTAATAATTCGTGATTCAGCAGTTGATGCCTTATGCCATGGTGCCCAACTAGCCATTCCTGGTATTTTGCAAATATCACCTAATCTAAAAAAAGGTGACATTGTTGGAATTTACACTCAGAAAAGTGAGGCGGTGGCTTTGGCAGAGTCAATAATGTCTGAAGAAGAAATCTGTGATGCAACCAAGGGGTATGCTTTTGAAACAAAACGAATCATTATGGCTCCAAACACCTATCCAAAAAAATGGAGAACCAAACCTACTCAAAAAGAATAACTCTAGAAAATGTTTGCAAAAAGCCTTGTGATCTTTGTATGTGTAGGTATTTTGGCAGGATTATTGTTTGGGATTTATCTTCTTGATGTAAAAAACACTAGTCATCTTGTCTATGTTGAAGGCCCTTCTCTATCAGTTGTTACTGAGAAATCTGATTTTAAAAAAGGAGAAGAAATTAAAATAAGAATTATTAATTCAGGGACAATACCTTTGACTTTTTCAGATGCTTCATATGGACTACGGGTTACTGGTCTTTCTGGAATGTTAATGTACTCTCCAAATTTAGTTCAAGTTATTTCAAAATTAGAACCAAAAGAAGAGATTGAATTTATCTGGGATCAAATTAAAAATGATGGAGAGCCAGCTTTGGAGGGCTTGTACAAAATTCATGCCAAAGGATTAGATGATAAAGATAACAAAGTAGAAAAATCTATTACCATAAATATTTGGAAGTAGTTTCTTTGTTTCTAACATAATATATAATCAAATTTTCCCGAATTAATTTGTCGTAAGACATATGCCGGGGTCGCCTAGCCTGGTAGGGCGCGCGCCTGGAAATAGTTACCATAAAGCGCGTTCTCGCAAGGGAACGGGAGTTCAAATCTCCCTCCCGGCGCCATTTATCCTTCTAATTTTTCTATAATCTCACTGAATCTCCATGGACCACACTGTGCATCCAGATCTTCACTATGAAGTAGTCCTGATTCGTTTAGGTGGTTTATAATGTGGGCTGAGAACGGTAATGCACCTGTGGCCCCAGGTGAATTGTAATTTAGAATATGAAATGATGCTTCATTATCGACTAAAATTACATCTGGAACAAATTTTCCATTCTCATCAATAACAGACGACCTTATTCCTGCAGTTCCTTTCTCTGTAATTTTATCTGCTTCTATTTTTGGCAAGAATCTTTTTACTCTGTCAATCATTGCAGATTTTGACATTGATGATTGTATTTCATTCATTGCTAGCTCTTGAAATTGTTTATCAAAAATTGTTTTTCTTGCGCCAGAACCAAGCATTTCAAGTATCTTTGGAATGAACTCCTTGACATTTTCTGCTTTGTTGTATCCGTATGGACTAAAAACAGGAACAGCATTTGGACCAATCTCACAGCTCCCATCCACTCTGATAATCCAATGTGGATCTAAAAATGGATAATCAGGAAAATCAGGAACAGAATACACACTTGTTTTTGTCAAGTTGTAGTATTCCTTTGGTGCCTTCCAATATTCTCCTCTAAAATGTACATCTGTAAAGTTTTTTGCAACTTCTGCATTATGTGCAATATCTACAGCTTCTCCTCCTGCAGCATTTATTAGAAATTTTGCAAAAATTTCATGTTCATCATTTAATATTATCTTCCACTGGTCTTTTTCTTTTTTAATATTAGTCACTTTGGTATCTAAAAGAAAATTTGTACCATTTTCTTTACTGTCTTTCATAATAGAGCCGGTAAATGCCGAGTAATCTGCTGAACCATCTCTGTACACATTAAGAGCTGCCTCACAGTTTATTTCAGGTTCTATTTTTTTTAGTTCTTCACTACATATAAGCTCGATATCTTTTTCTTCTAGTCCATTTTGTTTGCCCCATTTGAGATATTTTTCAAGAACCTTGATTCCTTTTTTATCCAAGGCAACCTCGATAACTCCATCTTTTTTAAAAGGCAGATCTCTTAATTTGGAATACTCTTCCCACATTTCGTATCCATGAAATGCTGCCTTTGCAAACAATTTTTTCTTCTCGGGGTTGTACAAATATGGCGCATGGACTTTTCCGGTATTTCTTCCACTAGTATGAAATGCTACACTATGAGCTTGTTCTACTACTGCTATCTCTTTTGATTTATTTAGAAATGATAAGAAATATGAGATCGAAGTACCAAGAATTCCACCTCCAATAATTATAACATCAAAATTATGTGCCAAGAGTTCAATCTTATCTTGTATTAATCAATATTAAATTGAATATGTAACAATCAAGGTTAATATCGAATAAAAATTTAGTTCAATCTGTGTTACCAGACAAATGTTCAGTTATGGAAGATGCAAAGCAATGCGTTAATCCACCAGAATTTATAGTCTCGGTGGTAGTTGACAAAGATGAATATATGGTAGGAGTTACATGTACTAAACATAAACAGATTGTTTCTGGTAAAATCCAAATTCTTCAGGGTAAAGGAAAAATTCCAAATGGAAAGATTAGTTTTTCACCATTAAAAGCAGTAGGAACGGATTGCATTCATGGTGATTCAGATGATTTTATTCAATTAGACTCAAATCAATAAAATTGAAATAATTTCATGCTTTAATCTTCTTAGTGCTGTTTGATATTTTATCGGATGTTATAAAAATCGATAATGTCTTGCTAATTGTAAGAAACAACGCTGCCGTCAGTGAAATTAGAAGCAACTCTCTTAGTATGAGAAAAAAGGAAAAATGGATAACAATTGGCGAAAACGATGGACCTGCACACATGCATGTTGATTCTGAATCGATAAAATCATGCAAATTTGTCAGAGAAGAAAAACCAGATCGAACAAGTTATAGTATTAGATTCTATGATGAAAAAGGTGAGAGAGTGTTAGGTGCATTTTTTACCAAAATGTATGATGAAAATAAAAACCTCAATTTAGAAAGACAGAAAATCTATAACGAATTAAATCAAAAATTTGGTTCAAAAATCGAATTTTAAAAAAACCTTGTCTGAAAAAGACAAGTAGAAAAATTTCATTGATCTAATTGTTTTTTCTTCTTTTCTTTTTCAGATTGTAGTTTAGCTAATTCTAATTCTTCATTAGTATGTTTGAATTTTTTCAATCTGTTGATAGTCAACAAATTAGATATAAAAACTGCGCAGTTTTTTCTCGTCAAAGCCGTGCCTATTTTCAAATCAATATCCCACTGAGTAGGCTGGCTTTTTTCCATTAATTCCAAGTGCTAAATTTCTTATAGTGATCTCTGCCATTTTTGCTCTAGTCTCTTTTGTGGAACTTCCAATATGAGGCGCCAAAACAATATTTTGTATTTGTGTAAAAGGATGTTTCTTTCCAATCGGTTCGATTTGAAAAACATCTAATCCTGCACCTGCAATAGTTTTTTTCCTTAGTGCTATAACTAGATCCTTTTCGTTGACTATCTTTCCACGTGCAGTATTTACTAAAAATGCTGAATTTTTCATCTTACTGAATATTTTTTTGTCAAATAACATGTCCGTATCTTTTGTATGTGGAACATGAATTGAAATTATGTCACTTTGAGAAATTAATTTGTTAAACGAAACATAATTTACACCAAGAGATTTTTCCTTAGACTTAGAAATTGGTTTTCTATTATTATAAATAATTTTCATATCGAATGCTTTGGCTCGTTTTGCAAGGGTTCTACCAATTCTACCCAATCCAAAAATACCAAGTGTTTTACCTTGTAAATCTAATCCCACATAATCATAGGCACCATAAATCTCAGTCCATTTTCCAGAACGAATAATTCTATCTCCTTCAGATACTCTTCGTAATACATCAATCATTAGTGAAAAGGCAAGATCTGCTGTGGCATCAGTTAAAACTTCGGGAGTATACCCCACACGAATTTTATTTTTCTTTGCATAATTAATGTCAATATGATCAAAACCCACACTATACGTACTGATAACTTTGAGATTTTCTGCCAAATCAATTAATTCTTTATCGATTTTATCATATGGAAAACAAATCAATCCTTCAATTTGTTTAATCTTCGATCTCAATTTTGATTTAGGAATGGGAATTTTACCTGCATGAATTTCAATCTGATATTTTTTCCTTAATTCTTTTAATGCAAAATCATGAAGTTGTCTTGTTAAAAAAACTCGTTTCTTCATTTAATGTGAGATTTGTCTCAAACCATTTATACGATTTCTTTTTAGACTAAACATGTCTTCTGAAACTAAAGAGGAAGAAGAGTTTGCAATTTGTGTAGAATGTGGAAATTCTATTGAGAAATGTGTTTGTGTATGCCCTTATTGTGGTGAACGTGATAAATGTGAATGTGCATTATTTGATGCAGCTACTGGTGGTTAACAGAATTTATCCATCATGTTATTAATATTCAAAGAAATGGAGATTTGTTTATGAGTAATGTTGATTTTTCTTGGATAATTGGAGGTCCACAAGGAAGTGGTGTAGAATCAGGTGCAAATGTATTTTCTAAGGTTTGTGCGGAAATGGGATACCATGTATTTGGAAAAAGAGAATTTTATTCCAACATTAAAGGTGAACACAGCTATTTTGTAGTACGAATCTCTGATCAGAAGATTCATTCTAACGTTAATGATGTTACTCTGATGGCATCTTTTGATGCTGAGACAATTTTTCGTCATTTTGATGAGGTCTCTTCAGGAGGTGGCATCATATATGATTCTGATTTAGAAAAAACAACTACTGATGATGTTCATACACTTGATGATTATTTTAAACAAAGATTGCACAAATTGCTTGAATCAAAAAACAAACCTTTCTCAATTCCCGGCGTTTTAGATCTAGCAAAAGAAAAGGGAGTTCATCTTTACCCTGTTTCATTTAGAAAATTACTTGCTGACCTTGCAGACCAAACTGAAAATCCAAAACTAAGAGGTTTAGTCAGAATGTATAATGTACTCGGAGTAGCTTTGTCTTTAGGCTTAGTCAAAATGCCTCCTGATTCTCTTTTAAAATCCATAGATGCAATATTTTCAAAAAAACCATTAATTGCTGAGATAAACAAACAAGCAGCAAATTTTGCATATAACTTTGCTACTGCAAAATTCACTGACTTTTCATACTCATTAAATGGAACTACAAAAGATTCTGATACTATTTTAGCACAAGGTCATTTTGGAACTTCAATTGGAAAGATGGTTTGCGGTTGTAGATTTCAATCTTATTATCCAATAACTCCAGCTTCAGATGAGAGTGTCTATCTTGAGTCTAACGAAATTTTAGAAGTTCAAAACAACAGACCTGGATCAACTCTTGTAATTCAAACAGAAGATGAAATATCTGCAATGGGTATGATGATTGGTGCCGCATTAACTGGTAGCCGTTCTTCTACCTCTACTTCTGGTCCTGGATTTGCATTGATGACTGAGGCATTAGGCTGGGCAGGAATTAACGAAGTTCCAGTAGTAATTACTTTGTATCAAAGAAGCGGGCCCTCTACAGGATTACCAACAAGACACGGACAAGATGATCTGCTTTTTGCAGTAAATGCAGGACATGGAGACTTTCCAAAAATTGTTTATGCATCAGGAGATATTGAAGAAAGTTTCTATGACACTGCAAGATGCTTTAACTATGCGGATATTTATCAAATCCCTGTTATCCACATGATGGATAAATTTCTGTCTAGTTCTGTTGTTACGTGTAAAAGATTTGATCCCCAAAAAATCACAATAAACAGAGGTCAATTGCTTGATAAAGTGAATGGTGAATACAAACGATTTGCATTTACCGCAGATGGAATATCTTCACGTTCTAAGCTTGGTTTGGATAATGGGATTTTTTGGAACACTGGGGATGAATCAGATGAATATGGGCATATTTCTGAAGATCCTATTGTCAGAATTAAAATGATGGATAAAAGAATGTCTAGACTTGACTTGGCACTAAAGAAAATCCCTGATGACGAACAAGTAGTAGCATTTGGTATAAGTGATTATACTATAATTTCTTGGGGTTCCACCAAAGGACCAATATTGGATGCTATTGATTTGCTCAAACAAGAAGGAATAAAAATCGGATTCATTCAAATCAAATTACTTCATCCATTTCCTTCTGATTATGTTAAATTTCTTCTAAAGGATGCAAAAACCATAATTGACATTGAATCAAATCATTCTGGACAATTAGGAAAACTCTTCAAACAAAATGTCTTACAAGATATTGATTATTATATTTTAAAATATACAGGAAGAGGTATGACATGTACTGAGATTTACGATTCATTAAAAAAGATAGTAGAAAACAGAGCAAATAAGAGAGAGATTTTAATTCATGGCGCTTAAACTAGCAAATTACAAAACTAACGTACATAATGATTGGTGTCCTGGATGTGGCGATTTTGGAATTGTCAATGCATTACAAATGGCATTAGCTGAAATGGGAATTCAACGTGACAAGGCTGCAATATTTTCTGGAATTGGCTGTTCTGGAAAAACATCTCACTATATTAACACTTATGGAGTTCATACTTTACACGGTAGAGTCCTAACATTTGCCCAAGGTGCTAAACTTGCAAATCCCAATTTGACTGTAGTTGCCGTTGGAGGTGATGGTGATGGGTTAGGTATTGGAGCTGGACATTTCGTTGCAGCAGGAAGAAGGAATATCGATATGACTTACATTGTTTTTGATAATGGAGTATATGGTTTGACAAAAGGACAAGCTTCCCCAACTCTAAAACTCGGAGAAAAAACAAAATCACTTCCTACTCCAAACACAAACTATAACGTCAACCCAATAGGTTTAGCAGTAGCTAGTGGATTTACCTTTGTTGCACGCGGATATTCTTATGATGTAAGACATCTAAAAGATTTGATTGTAAAAGCAGTAAACCACAAGGGTCTTTCATTTTTAGATGTTTTACAGCCATGTCCTACCTATAATGATATTAACACTAGAGATTGGTATGCAGGAGTGGATTTGGCCAAAGAATCTATGGAGAGACATTCAAGAATATACAAATTAGAAGATGTCCGTTTTGATCCGGTTGTGCATGTTGCTGAGGAGGCTGAAGTCAACGAAAAACTTGCACAAGCGTTGATTAAATCCCTTGAATGGGGTAACAAAATTCCAACAGGAATATTTTACCAAAATGAAATAATCTCGCCATATGAAGACAGATTAACTGACAAAATTCCTAACTATCTTGAAAATCCTCCGTCAAGCCAAAATATTTCCCAAAATGGTTTATCTACAACTGATGTTTCAAAAATTCTAGACTCTCTAAAAGTCTAGAATCTCCAAAACCAGATAAGTTATAGTCTGGTTTATTTTTAGATCCTCTTGCTAGTGAACATTACAGAGTCAAATAAGATATTTCGAAAATCCATCATTAAGGGTTTTTTTGAACCTCAACTTGTAAATCTAGACTTTAAAAAATCTGCAATAAGACATCCTTCAATTACTGATGATGGTTTAATGCAATCAGACTTACTTCACGTGTTTTTTGATGTTGAAACTGGTGCTGATTATCCTGACGGTGATGAATGGTTTATTGTTGAAATGCTTTTTCCCTATGATATTAAATTACCTGATACTCTAAAGGGAACTGATTATTTTACAACAGTTTCAGGTGAAAATGGAAAAACATTTTGGCACCATCGTGAATTAATTCGATACAAGTATGGAAAATCAAAAAAACTGGATGATGCATTAGAGTTTCTTGAATCAAAATACAAAGAACTTCATACCTTACTTGAACCGATACAGAAGGATCTCAAGTAGGCTTCCAAGTGTCTCCTCTAAAGACATATTTTTTTTCAGATGATTTGGCAGAATTTAGTCGCCATCTTACAGATTCTGTATCAAATTTGTAAATAATTTCAGAAATATCAGAAGGAAGTTTTTCTGGGTTTAAATGATATGGTAACAATTCTAAGACAAAATCGATTTTTTCAAGGGCATTATCATACCATCTTTTATCTTCACTATCTAAGACAAACACTATTTTTGGATTTCCAAAAAAATTCAATTGAATTTTTATGGCATTACCTGAGCCTCGCCGTCGTTTCATCTCCTTGAAAACATCTTTTACTTTTTCCCATCTTCTATATTCGAACCATTTGAAAAATTCTTCATTAAAAGCAAGTGGAATATCCACATCCAAAAAACTCACATAATTCTCATCATTTGGTTCGATTTCTTCTTGAGAAATATTGAATCTTGAGTGAAGGTATCCATAAATTACTTCAATTTCCCAAGGTGAAATTCCATAATACCGTAGGGAAGTTTTTAGATTATCACTCATAAATTTAATTTCGTAAAATTATAATTAAAGCTTCAAGGCTAAAACAACTCCAAATTTACCTGAAAATTAAAATTATAAGTAAAGAGTATCTAGTTTATTCATGAAGAAGGAATTTGTTGTAAGAAGCATTGATGCTGCCCCTGATGGTGCACCTTATGTTGTTGTTTCTTTGTCTTCAGTCAAGGATCTTAAAGAAGGAACTGGTTCTCCTCCATCCCCTTTTGGAAGCCCAAAAGTAATGGGATTTACCAACATGAATGACATGATGAAAGATCTGAATAAAATGATGTCTGGAATGGGAATGGGTATGCAAGGTGGAGTTACTCAGCTGAAACTAGAGATGCATGAATACAAAGAAATGGGCCTTTCTGTAGGTGATAAGGTTTTTTTGGAATTGACCAAAGAAGAAACTCTGGGAGTATAGCTTTTTTTAAAAATATACTTTATTTTAGATTGTATTAAAATACTTCCAGCCGTAAAATGCGCCAATTGTTGTAATAACAAACAACATTGGTTTCCATGCAAATACTGGGATGCTTGGGGTTGCAAGCTTTACTTTATAATTATCTAAAATTGTATGAACATCTTTCTTGATTTTATCATGCCATATTTTGTAATCAATTTGGTACTTTTTTAGGATCTCTTCAACTTCATAAACTACTGGGGTTCTTTGAGAGAAAAGATGTTGAAGATAATCTCTAGACACTTCTACTTCGGCATGAATTCCAATCAATCCTTTCTTAAGATCCACCATTCTAACATGCATCTCCCAAGGTTTCTTTAGCTTTAGGTTCAAACCATTTCCAATTTGGTCTGGTTGTTTATGTTCAAATTTGACTTTGGTAAATCCTTCATTTGTAAACATTCTCATTAATTCATCAAAACTCTTTTTTACCACAATGTGTAATTGCTCTACTCCTTCCTTACTATCCACATCAATTTTGTGTTTTATCCCATCAAGAAATGAAATTGTCTTTGGATATGTTGTAAGGTACTCCATTATTTTGACAACAAAAAAACCTCTATTTAAAGGAGAACAAAGGTACTTACTAGGTTTTAGTACTTGTCTGCAAGGCTTCTTACATATACACACTGATCCGGTGAAATTGCCATTTGATTTGAACTGATTTTATTATCTGTAAGTTTTACACCTGAATTTCTTACAATAGCAAATGGTTTTGATTCTGAACCTTCTCCCATTTCTTGATTGGCAATTGTTGCAATATTATCAGCTACTGCCTGAAATGTCACCTTTAGAGAATTTCCATTCAGATCTTTTTCTCCTCTTAAATCAAGAACTGGTTCAATTCCTGCACATGCAACCGCAATTCCAGATGTACCAACACGACCTGGCATTAATCTACTGTCTACTAAAATTATTCCAAGATGAATCAGAAACTTCAAGAAAATTTTTCTACGAATTTGCTCTGCAATAATATAGGGATCTTTTGGATAAAGAATTACTTTTCCTTTTTTGGCATTTGATTTGTCAATTCCAGCGTTTGGTGCTATGATGTTATCTGCTGAGGTAATCACAAATCCAGAAATTCCTCCAAACACTTTATCTGATTCTCTTAGGATGATTTCTGCAACTTCTGCGTTTAAATTAAATCTCTTTGATATATTGATTCCTTCTTTTGATGTTCTAATTTTTTCAAGATCGACAAGTCTACCTTGTGAATTCGAGATGTACTTTGTTGAAATTACTAGGATGTCTCCTTCTGCAAGTTCTTCATTATTTTTTTCTAATGTGGTTAATAGCGCTTCAAATATGTCGAATTTATCCATCATTTTTTCTGATAAAAGAGGTAAAATTGTAAGCGACATGCTATTTTGTTACTGTTTTTCTTTTTTATTGTTCTGAAAAGCTTTTAATCTGTAAAAGAAGGGTTTTTGATTATGAATATTGTTGAGAAGATACTTGCACGTGCATCAAACAAAGAAAAAGTATCTCCTGATGATGTTGTTTTTGCAAATGTTGACAAAGTCATGGTTCATGATGTTTCGGGTCCTGGTGTCCTTAAAGTATTTGATAAATTAAAGAAGCAAGGTATTGATGTTGGAAAATTATGGGATCCATCAAAAGTTTGGGTTGCTGAAGATCACTTTGTTCCCTCTGCTGAAAAAATTTCAGCTGAAAATATTGTAAAACTTTCTAATTTTACCAAAAATTACGGAATCATAAAACACTTCAAATATGGTATGGGTCAATATGGAATATGTCACACTTTATCTCATGAAGAGGCATTAGTTATGCCTGGTGATGTTTATGTTGGCGGAGACTCTCACACAAACACAACTGGAGCTCTAGGTGCTTTTGCGTGTGGATTGGGACATACTGATATTGCCTATGTTTTACTTAATGGTAAGATTTGGTTTAAAGTTCCAGAAACTCTATACTTCAAGTTAAATGGAAAACTACCAGATCATGTAATGGCTAAAGATTTCATTTTAAAAATTATTGGCGATATTGGGACTGATGGAGGAGCGTATAGAACAATGCAGTTTGGTGGAACGGGAATTGAAGAGATGTCAGTTGAAAGTAGATTAACACTATGTAACATGACAACAGAAGCAGGGGCTAAAAATGGAATAGTGGAACCTGATCAAAAAGTTGTTGATTATCTTACTAGTAGAGGAGCGACAAATATTTCTCTCATAAACGGTAATGATGATGCTGAATATGCACAAATTTTTGAATATGAGGGAACTGAAATAGAACCCCTTGTTGCAAAACCTTTTTCTCCAGAAAACATTGCAGTTGTAAGAGAAGCTCCATCAGTAGAATTGGACAAGTCATACATTGGCTCTTGTACTGGTGCAAAATATGAAGACCTGGAAGCGGCTGCAAAAATTCTAAAAGGAAGAAAGGTAAAGATTCGAACAGAAATTTTACCTGCAGCAATCTCCATTTACAAACGAGCTATGGAAAATGGTTTACTACAAATTTTCTTAGATGCTGGAGTAACTGTAGGTCCACCGACGTGTGGTGCCTGCTGTGGTGCACACATGGGCGTTTTGGCAAAAGATGAAATTTGTATCAGTACTACGAACAGAAATTTTCCAGGGAGAATGGGCCATGTTGAATCCCAAACATATCTTTCATCTCCTCTTGTAGCTGCAGCTTCTGCAGTAACTGGAAAAATCACTGATCCGAGGGACTTGAATTGAAAGGGAACGTAATAAAATACCTTAGAGATAATATTGACACTGATGTAATTATTCCAGGTCAGTATCTCAAGGTTCATGATTATGCCGAACTTGCAACTCATGCCATGGAGGGATTGGACCCTGATTTTCATTCAAAAGTAAAAGAAGGCGATTTTATATTGTCTGGAAAAAATTTTGGTTGTGGTTCGTCTCGTGAACATGCTCCAATTGCATTGTCTCATTCAGGCATAAAAGCAGTTTTAGCTCTCTCTTTTGCTAGGATTTTTTATAGAAATTCAGTTGATGGGGCATTTTTGTTGCCAATTGAAATTGAAGAGGATGCATATAACGGAATCTCCGAGGGAGATGAAATTGATATCAATATTGAGAGCAATGAAATTAAAAACCTTACAAAAAATCAAACATACAAAATGAAGCCCTTTTCAGAAATTATTGGAAAAATTATTGAAGCTGGTGGACTTTTCAATTACAAACCAGATTAGGGTTAAAAATGGGAAAAACACTTTTTGAAAAAATATGGGATGCTCACATTGTAGTAGAAAAACAATCTGGACCCTCTTTAATTTACATTGATAGACATCTAATACATGAAGTAACATCTCCCCAAGCATTTGATGGTCTACGAATGAATAACAGAAAGGTACGAAGACCTGATCTTACTATTGCTACAATGGATCACAATGTTCCAACAAGTGATCGTGGTCTGCCCATTTTAGACCAAACGTCTTCAGTTCAGATTCAAACTCTAGAAAAAAACTGTAAAGATTTTGGAATACAATTATTTGATATTGCAAGCCCGAACCAAGGAATAGTCCATGTAATTGGACCTCAATTAGGAATAACATTACCTGGAAGTACTATTGTTTGCGGTGATAGTCACACATCAACTCATGGAGCATTTGGTGCTCTAGCATTTGGAATAGGAACAAGTGAAGTAGAGCATGTCTTAGCTTCACAAACACTGTGGTTAGAAAAACCTAATCCTTTTGAAATTAGAGTGGAAGGAAAACGAAAGAATCCTCATGCTGTTACTGCAAAAGATATCATTTTATCAATTATCAAAAATATTGGAACTGGAGGTGGAACTGGAACAGTAATAGAGTATCGTGGTCAAGGAATTGAGGATCTTTCAATGGAGCAGCGAATGACTATTTGTAACATGTCTATTGAGGCCGGAGCAAGAGCAGGTTTAATTGCACCTGATGAAAAAACATTTGATTATCTTCGAGATAGAAAATATACTCCAAAAAACTATGAATCTCTTGTTGAATATTGGCGTGAAAATTTAAAAACAGATTCTGATGCAAAGTTTGAAAAAAAATACACATTACATATTGATAATATTGCACCTCAGGTTAGTTGGGGAACAAACCCTGGAATGACTTGTGATGTTACTGACTCAATCCCTTCTCCTGATGATTACTCTGAAGGTGATCAAAACCAAAAGAAGGGAGCACAAAAAGCCCTTGAATACATGGATTTAAAACCTGGAACTCCAATCACTGATATCAAAATTGATAGAGTCTTCATTGGATCTTGTACAAATGCAAGATTAGAAGATCTTATAGAGGCATCTAAGGTTGTCAAAGGAAGAAAAGTTTCACCAAATGTTCGAGCTATGGTGGTGCCCGGATCTCAAATGGTAAAAAAACAAGCCGAAGAGATGAATCTTGATAAAATCTTTATTGATGCTAATTTTGAATGGAGAGATGCTGGATGTAGTATGTGTCTTGGGATGAATCCAGATATTTTATCACCTGGTGAGAGATGTGCAAGTACCTCCAATAGAAATTTTGAAGGAAGACAAGGAACTGGAGGTAGAACTCATCTTGTTAGTCCTGTAATGGCGGCTGCTGCAGCAATTGAGGGCCGTTTTGTTGATGTTAGAAAAATGGATTTAAGATAAGATGGAACCATTTACAAAAGTAAAAACAATTGTCACTCCATTAGATAAGGTAAATGTAGATACTGACCAGATTGTTCCCAAACAATTTCTTAAACTTGTCCAAAAATCTGGTTTTGGAGAATTCTTATTTTTTAATTGGCGCTATGATGAAAATGAGAACAAAAGGCCAGATTTTGTATTAAATGATGACAAATACAAAAATTCCAAAATTCTAGTAGCTGGTGACAATTTTGGATGTGGCTCTAGTCGTGAACATGCGGTATGGGCTTTACAGGATTATGGTTTTTCAGTAATCATTGCACCCTCATTTGCTGATATCTTTTATAGTAATTGTTTCAAAAATGGAATCTTACCAATCAAATTAGATGAGAAAACAGTAGAGAAATTACAACAACAAGTAGATGAAATAGAAATTGATTTGGAAAATCAAAGCATAGCTACCCCTGACGAATTAATTTTATTTGAGATTGATTCCCACAAGAAAAAAATTCTTTTGGAAGGATTAGATGATATTGCCCAAACCCTTCAATTTGAAGATGAAATTTTTGAATTTGAAAAAGGATCTAAAGCCCCATCTGTTTTATGATTTTTTTTATTTGTTTTTGATTTCGTTCTAAAATAGTGGGAGATTCAGCATCAATCCATTCTTTGTCTCCAATATCATACGCACTAATTTTTCCTTCTTTTGATAACTCTTGTAAAATATCATATGACAAATTAATTTGTTTTTGATTTGATTTAGATTGAATTTTTTTTAGTATGTTCTTTTCTAAAATGTATATTCCTAGGCATTCAGACAATGGTAAATTTAAGATTGGCTTTTCTTTGAATTCTTTAATAACTCCATCTTTCACCAAAGCAAATCCTGTTTCTTCTTTTCTTTTTTTTCTTGTTGCAATACAAGCACTACTCTTTTTGTTTTTAAAAAATTGTAACATCTCTTTAAGATCTATTGCACACAAATTGTCTACAAACCATAATAGAAATTCCGAATCTCCTTTTAACAAATTTTTGATATGTAGTAAATCTCCTCCGGTTCCACTCTGCGAGTCCTGAACAAATGTGATTTTTTTAACTCGTGGGTGGTGTTCATAGTAGTTTTTTATCTGAGCACCTAATCCTTCAAAATCTGAAATTATAATTATGTCTGAAATTAGTTTTGAATTTCCAAGGTATTTGACTAAATAATCAATTAGCGGAAAACCATTAATTGGAGTCATAGCTTTGGGAAAAAATTCTGTATATGGTTTGCCTCTAGTTCCTTTGCCTCCGGCTAAAATTACAGCCTTCAAGGCCTAACGATATGATTTTTGCTTTCTTCTTCTGGCACCTGGTCCGCCAAATTTCTTTGGTTCTTTTCTTCTAGCATCACCACTAATCAGATATTTGTCATACTCAGAAATTCTTTGTCTTAGATCTTCTCTGGTAGATTTTGGTAATGGGTGATCTTTTGGGTCTTTTTTAGATTTGGTCCAACCAATTAATGCTCTTGAAATTCCAGTTGCTGCTGCACTTGCTTGTCCCATATAACCTCCACCTCTTACTCTAACTGAAATGTCAATTTTATTTCTTAAATCTCCAGTTATTTCTAAAGGAGCAAGCATAACCTCTCTTGCAGTTTCTTGAGGAATCATTTCTACTGGGACATTATTAATTCTAACTTTTCCTTGACCTTTTGTAATGTATACATGTGCACTTGATGTTTTTCTAGTTGCAAAATAGATTTCAGTTTTTGGAGTTGTCATTCAGTCCACCCTATAGTTCTTCCAAGTTCTCCCATCGTTGTATAGTTTGAGGCAGATCTTTTAATTTTGGCTTTCTCAAATTGAATTTTTTCAAAAGAACTTAATTCTTTTGGAGAACCGATATATGTTCTAAGTCTTTTATGTGCAGTTAAACCTGATGGTTTCTTTCTTGGTAACATTCCTCGAATCATTCTTTTCATAATGGTGTCTGGTCTTCTTGGATGGAATGGACCGTGTTTCGGATGGAGTATGCTTGCAATTTCCAAAAAGTCTCTGTATTCTTTAATGATATTAGAGCGTGTTCCACTAATCATAATCTTTTCACAGTTTACAATTGAGACTCTATTTCCTTTTAGTAATAATTTTGCAACATTTGAAGATAGTCTACCCGCGATATGATCAGTGGCATCTACTACCATAGGTCTATCTGTGGAAACAGTATTTTGTTGATTAGCCAAGTAATACCACTCCTTTTCCAGTTGGATTTTTTTCAATTAATTCTGAATAACTGATAATTTTTCCACCATTTTCAATGATCTTTGTCGCAGCAGAATTTGAAATGGAAAATGAGCAAAGAGTAATTTTATGAGGGATATTGCCTGTCCCTAATACTTTGCCCGGAAAAACTACCGTGTCATTTTCTTTAGTTAATTGACCTATTCTGTACAAATTGATATCGCGTCTGGCAACTGATGGTTTTAGCACATATTCTGCCAACTTAGCCCAGATTGGTGCACTGTTTGAAGCAGATGCCTTTTTTAGATCTTTTGCCATGCGTATAACAACTTGATTAGTCATGTGAATAATGCGTTTTAAAACCCAAATATAATGTGTATGCTTGTTATTCTTCTACTTGGTGAATCATTTCTTTGAATTCTGCTAACCTACTGCTGACTTCTTCTACTCCTGCAAGAATTACTTGTTCTGGTTTAAGAGATCCTGTTGATTCTACAGTTAGAATTCTTTCATCTTCATTGTCAGTTTCCGTCAAAACTGCAATATTTGCTGAGTTCCATTTTGCATGCTCACTACCCCTACCTAATCTTGCATAGCATTCAACCTTGACTCTCTGACCTGTAGCTAATTGAACGATTGGAATGTTTTCAGAAACTGGTTTTATCGAGTCGTTTTCAGAGATTAACTCGTTTGATAGAACTGTTCTTGTTATATCCGAGTCCCCCGAGTCTAATACTAACATGACTTTGCAGTTTGAGCAGCCCGATTCACTTTTACAATCACATTTTGATGGTTCATTAAATCCAGTCAGGTCAGTCTTGAGTGGAATTAATCCCAATCTGTGTGCTAAACCTTCATCCGGTATAGCTGATGTGTTCTCTAAAATATCGACAGTGTCTATTGCAAACACAGGAACACCATTTAGACAAACCCGTCTAAGGGCGTTAGCATACTGTAATGGAACTCCTTTGAGTTTTACAGACATTTTGTCGTCATCTTTGTTAATAACTTCTAAGGAAGACAAATCTTGAAGAAAATCTCTAAAGTCCACATAAAAATCTAGCTAGGTTCACAATGAGAGAGAAATTGGTTCTGATGGTAATAAAACACTAATAATCCTAGTTGGTTATTAGAACAAATTGCACATTATTACTTCTGAACAAATAACTAATTAATAATTGAATCAAAAAATAATTCTGGTCTTTAACCGATTAGTCTAAAAATAAAAGAAATTTCCTTTGATGCTTCAAAGTCCTCTCTCAAGGCTTAAAAATATGCAAAATCTTTGAAATTTGATGGCAAATAAAGTAAAACGAATTTTAGTGCCTCTAGATGGTTCTAGAAATTCTTTACGAGGATTAAACAAAGCAATATCTTTAGCAAAAAAATCTGAAACAGAAATTATTGGACTGCATGTCATTAAAACATCCCCTTCTGAAATCGAAATTATTAAAACAATTTTTAAAAATGCATTGAATAAAAATTATAAAAACTTCATGATAAATGCCAAGAAAAAATGTTCTCGAAACAAAATTCAATTTATTGACGTAATTGAATATGGTAATGAAGGAGAAAAAATAGTTTCATTTGCTGCTAAAAATAAATGTGATCTTATTGTAATGGGCTCTAGAGGTTTAGGTTCTATTCGAGAAGCCTTTCTTGGAAGTACCTCAAATCATGTTCTTCATACATCAAAGATTCCTGTAATGATTGTAAAGTAACTGGTTTTTTTTAATACCATGATTTATCTTGTTTTTTTCAAACTTTTTGATATGTACTTTATGTAAATTTATAGCATAACTGTGATGTTTAGATCTCTCTATATGATAATCCAGATGTAATGTAAATTTCCTAAGATCATACGTATAGATAAATACCAAATTATCATATGCTATTTTAGAAATGGCTGATGTAACCGTGGTAAGGTTTTCTTTTGAAGGGGAGAAATTTGAGATTTTAGTAAAGCCTGATCCAGCACTGGATTACAAACTTGGAAAGAAAAATGATATCTCATCTGTCTTAGTTTCTGATGAAATTTACACTGATTCTAATAAAGGAACAAAACCCTCTACTGAAAAACTCCTCAAGGCTTTCAAAACTGAGAATCCAACAGAAATTGCCCAAAAAATTCTTGAAAAAGGTGACCTGAATCTAACAACTGATCAGAGACGCAAAATGATTGAAGAAAAGAAAAAACAAATTGTTGAATTTATTGCAAAGACATTTGTTGATCCTAGAACTCATTTACCCCACCCGCCACTAAGAATTGAACAAGCAATAAAAGATGGACGAGTTTCTGTAGATCCTCAAAAAACAGTAGATGAGCAGATTAAAGATATTGTAGAAAAACTTCGCTCTATAATCCCACTAAAATCTGAGAATCTTTCACTTGAAATTATTATCCCAGCACAATACGCTTCACAATCATATGCTGTTTTAAAATCAGTAGGTTCTCTAAAGAAAGAAGAATGGCAAAATAATGGTTCACTAAAAGCAATACTTGAAATACCCGCTGCAGCAAGGCCAAACGTGATTGATAGACTAGGTTCTATAACCAAAGGTTCTGCTACAGTAGAGGTAATGAAATAATGGATAATAGAAGAAAATACGTTATCCCTGGTGATATAGTGACTACTGGACCATTTAGGCCAGAACAAAATGTTGTCTTGGAAGGAAACAAAATAATTGCCACTACAGTAGGCATTTCAGAAATTTATGATGATTCTGTTAAAGTAATTCCGTTAACTGGAAAGTATATTCCAAAAATTAATGATCTGGTAATTGGCAAAGTCGTCTCACATTCATCATTATCCTGGGAATTGGATATCAATTCCTGTTATGTTGGATTTTTACCAGCACAAGACGTTTTTGGACGTGATTTTTCAGCACATGCTGATGATTTATCTTCAAAGCTAAAAACAGGAGATCTTGTTGCTGCAAGAATTGCTAATTTTGATAGAACACGTGATCCTCTAGTAACCATTTCTGATAGAGATCTTGGAAAGATAGACTCTGGAGACTTGGTCAAAATATCTTCAAGTAAAGTTCCACGTCTAATTGGAAAAAGAGGTACTATGATTCAAACCATTGAAATGGCTACAAATGCTGCAATAACCATAGGACAAAATGGTTGGGTGGTTGTCTCTTGTGAGAATCCCGAGGGATTATTAAAGGCTAAAAAAGCAATCCAAATGGTTGATGAGCACGCACATGTTGCAAATTTGACTGATCAGGTAAAGGAAATGTTAGAATCAAAAGGTGAATCATAATGGGTGGAAGAGAATCAGAGTTAGTATTATTAGATGAAAATGGTATCCGATGCGACGGAAGAAAAATTGATGAACCAAGAAGAATAATGATTAAAGCTGGCGGTTTAAAAAATGCCGATGGCTCTGCCTATATTGAATTTGGTGATAACAAAATACTTGTTGGTGTTTTTGGCCCAAGAGATGTTCATCCAAAACACATGTCAAACACAGATACTGGAATTTTGAGAGTTAGGTATCACATGGAACCTTTTTCAGTAACTGAAAGAAAAAACCCTGCTCCTTCTAGAAGAGAAATTGAAATTTCCAAAGTCATCAAAGAGGCTCTACAGCCAGCAGTTATGCTAGAAAAATTCCCACGAACTGCAGTTGATGTTTTCATTGAGATTCTTCAAGCTGATGGTGGAACTCGTTGTGCTGCACTTTCTGCTGCATCTGTTGCCTTAGCTGATGCTGGAATTCCTATGAGAGATATGGTTGCAGCATGTGCTGCTGGCAAAGTTGCAGATACTGTAATTCTTGATGTCAACAATGAAGAAGATCAAGCTGGCCAAGCAGACATGCCTATAGGTTACATGCCAAATCTTGAAAAAATTACTTTATTGCAGCTAGATGGTGTTCTTACTCCTGAAGAATACCAGAAATGTGTAGAAACAGGAATTAACGGTTGCAAAATTGTTTATGATTTACAAAAGAAAGCATTGAATGAAAAGTATTTTGGTAATGGAGGAGAAGAATAAATGTCATTAGGAGTAATAGATGAATTAAAGAAATCACAAATTCTTGAATTGTTAGAACAAGGAAAGAGAATTGACGGTAGAGCATTAGATGAATCAAGAGAATTAACCATTGAAACTAATGCAATTCCAAAAGCAAATGGTTCTGCTAGAGTTCGACTTGGTGGTAGTGAAGTAGTCTGCGGTGTAAAAATTCAACCTGATAGACCTTTCCCAGATATGGGTGATAAGGGAATCTTCATCTGTACCGCTGAGCTTTTACCCTTATCTCATCCTAGTGTTGAAACAGGACCGCCTGGTCCTGATGTCATTGAATTGGCAAGAGTTGTTGATAGAGGAATTAGAGAAAGTCACATGATTGATTTATCTCAATTAGTAATTGAAAAAGACAAATCTGTTGTAGGTGTTTTTGCTGATAATGTCGTAATTGATTACGATGGTAATCTTTTTGATGCATGCGCCTATGCTGCAACAGCTGCTGTTTTGTCTTCAAAAACTCCAAAATGGGAGTTGGTCGACGATGTTCCCAAACTAATCGAAGGTCAAGAAACTGACGTACCGATCACAACAATTCCTGTATCTGTGACTATGGGAAAGATTGGAAATTACATTGTAGTGGACCCAAATGCTGATGAATGGGATGTAATGGATGCAAGAATTACAATTACAACTGATTCTGATGGAAACATTTGTGCACTACAAAAAGGGGGGGATGATGGTTTCAGTTTGGATGAAATAATAAAATGCGGTGAAATTTCTGTAAATATTGGCTCAAAAATCCGAGAAAAGTTAAAAGAAGTAAAGGGTAGCGATCAATAAAATGGCAAAGAAAAAATCTCTAAAAGGATTGGGCGCAAGATATGGAATTAAAATTAGAAAGCAGTATACTAAGATTCATCTTACCCTAAAAGAAACAAGAACTTGTCCAGAATGCGGCTCGAAAAAATTTACTAGAGATGCCGTTGGAATATGGTCCTGTAAAAAATGCAGTTTTAAAATTGCAGGAACAGCATATGACATCAAGCTTTAATGCAAAAATTATTGTTGATGCAAAAGAGAAAACAAGAGCAATTTTTGATTCAGTAAACACTGATAATGAATACTATCCTGAAAATCCAACAAAAACAACGATGTCTCTAGATAAAAAACTTGAAATTTCTATAGATTCTGAACACATTCCTCATCTTCGTGCGAATCTTAACTCTACTTTACGATTAATTCAAGCAAGTTATGATTCTATTGAATCGGTAAAGATATAATGAAACTCTAAACAACGATTTAACATGTCAACAGGACAAATGCCACCTTGGCTTCAAGAGCAACTGATGAAACTGCAACAATCACAACAGAATTTACAATCAATAATGACTCAAAAACAACATCTTGAAATGGAAAAAGTTGAGACAGAAAAAGCCCTTGAGGAATTAAGAAAAGCAAATGATTCAGATAATGTCTACAAACACGCTGGCTCAATTCTGATAAAATCTACAAAAAAAGAACTAATTGATGACCTCGAAGAAAGACTTGAGATGGCAAAAACTCGTTCCACTGTTCTTGAAAAACAAGAAACAAGAATCAAAGAAACGCTAAAAGAACAAGAGACAAAGATTACTGAAATGATGAAAGGTGGAGCCGGAAGTGGTGCAAAGATGGCCGACCAACCTCCTACAAGTGAAGACTCTAGAAAATAATCTCGTTAAAATTTCAAATAAAATATTAACAAATTAACCCAATTCAACTTATTGAAACTCGAAAATTTGAGAATAATTGTAGATGAACGTGAACGTAAAAGCGGAATTCCTGATCTACTAAAATCTGTAGGTCTGAATTTAGAAATGAAAACTCTCCCAATAGGAGATTACATTGTAGCTCCCGAAACAGTAATTGAAAGAAAAAGCATTCGTGATTTATTGTCCTCTGTTTTTGATGGAAGATTATTTGATCAATGCTCAAGACTAAAGGAACATTTCCAATATCCTATAATTTTGATGGAAGGAAATGTTGATGAAATAGATGAAATCGCTGATAATCCATTAATCTTTTATGGTGCAATTTCAACAGTTGTCATTGATTTTAAAATTCCAGTAATTCCTACACCTAGTGCAACCCATACTGCAAAGCTTCTTGTTTCAATGTGTTCAAGAAAAGAATCACCAAAAGGACCATATTTAAAAAAAATCCGAAAATCCAATGATTTAGAAAAACAACAACTATCATCACTGTGTAGTCTTCCAGGAGTGGGTGAGAAATTTGCCGTAAGAATGCTAGAAAAATTTGGAACCCCTCTCAAAGTTTTCACAGCAACTACTACTGAGCTTGCAAAGGTTGAAGGATTAGGTGAGGCAAGAGCAAAAAAAATAAAAAAAATTCTAGAGTCACAAAGTAAATTTCTAAAAACATCAAATCAAAAAACTCTACATGATTCATGATGTAATTAGATGTATTAACAAATTTGTGTTAGTCTATACGGCCTCGTTTTTTTCAGTTAGAATACAAGTTTTGAAAATGTTACAATATATGATGGTTCATTTCTAGGGTGACAAAGAAAAAGATTTCCTTTTGAGCAGTTTTCTTTTTAACGGCGTTCCACAATTTGGACATTCCTTTCCTGCGATGTGATTTATTCGACAACCTGGACAATAATGAATCCATCTTCCAACATCTCTGATTCCCCTAGTCATTATTGGTGATGTTTTTAGACCCATGTTATGTGCAACATTTGTTATTGCAAAGTCATCTGTAATTATTTGACCTTTGAGTTTAATGCACAAGGCAACAATTGAAATATCTTGTTTTGATAATTGTTGATAATCTCCCGTTTTTTTTGCCAATAAAATTGCAGAATTTTTTGATTCATTATCTGGATCCATTATCTTCAGTCGATTTGTTTCTAAAAGAGTTCTTACTGCCTCATGATTTTTTTTAATATGTTTGATTTCTTCGTATACAAGTGATGTAGTATAGCAATCATTCTCTGACACAAAGGGAACTCCTGCATAAAATGCACTCGCGTCTAAAATCCTAAAATCCAAGTTTGCTCATCTGCCTCAAACCACGTTTCTTTAATCGTATGAAGACTGCTGGCTTTTTGTATTTTTTTATTATGATTGGTTCTTCAAATCCTGCCGATTTTACAACTTGTGCGTCCATAACTATACTGCAGTCATGCGATGAAATTACTTCAATTTTTTCATCTGGAACTACAATGGATTCTAATCTATAAACTGGTGCAACAGGTGTTATTATCAAAACATCCAAACTTTCATGAAGAATTGGACCTCCTAATGAAAATGAGTGACCAGTTGAACCACTAGGAGTTGCAATAATTACTCCATCCATTTTTTGTTTTACCGTATCGTTTTGAAATTTTATTTCGATTTCTGAAGTTTTTGTAAGATTTGTTCTACAAATGTAAATCTCATTTAGTGCTGGTGGAAATTCTTTCCCTCCACGTGAGGCAACGACTCTCGTTCTTTTATCCAAAAAGAACTTGTCTTTTAAAATATTATTTATTGCATCATCAATCTCTTCGATGGTAATTTCTGCTAGAATTCCTCTGTTACCTCCTACATTGATGGTAAGAATAGGTGTTTCATTTTCAAGATTCCTGAACACTCTAAGTGTAGTTCCATCTCCTCCAAGTGTAACTACAAGATCTAATTTCATATTTTTTAGTTCTTCAAGCGATTCTAGTTTCTTTGCTCCCTCAACCTCTACTGGAGAAATAGTAAACACTTTGGCTTTTTTTGCTAGGAATTTTTTTGTGACGTCCCTGGCAGCATTTTCTGAATCTTTTGATCCTACCTTGCTTACAACTGCAACTTTATGAAGTCTCAAACACATCTCATTGTTTTCATTTACTTAAAAATGATATTTTTACTTAATTTTCTAGAAAAACAATTAAGTATGAAAACAAATTCTCAAAATACTATGAGTTATGCACATCCTGAAGTGTTAGTTGATACCGAGTGGGTATTTCAAAATCCTCCTAATGACAATAGGAAATTAGTCGAAGTAGATTATGATCCTGTAAATGGATATCAAAAAGGTCACATCAAAGGCGCTAGTCTAATTTGGTGGAAACGTGATGTCAATGATCCCGTAACCCGAGATATCATTAATAAAAAACAATTTGAGGAGTTAATGTCAAAAAATGGAATTACAAAAGACTCTGAAGTAATTCTTTATGGAGACTTTAACAATTGGTTTGCAGCGTTTGTTTTTTGGGTTTTCAAATATTATGGACATGAAAATCTCAAAATTATGAATGGTGGGAGAAAAAAATGGGAATTAGAAAATAGAGAATATACAACAGAAGAACCACATTTTACTTCAACTACGTATTCTGCAGTCCCTCCTGATGAAGGATTACGAGCATATCTATTTGATGTTAGTCGTACACTAGACCGTGAAGATACTGTAATGGTAGATGTAAGATCCCCAAAAGAATTCACAGGTGAAATTACTGCTCCTCCTGAATATCCAATGGAACATGCACAAAGAGGAGGACACATTCCCGGTGCAAACAATATCCCATGGGCAACTGCAGTAAATGATACTGATGGAACATTCAAGTCTGTTGAAGAATTAAAACAAAATTATGAACCAAAAGGCGTTACTGCTGATAAGGATGTAATCTGTTATTGTAGAATTGGAGAGAGATCCTCACATAGCTGGTTTGTTCTAAAATATCTACTTGGCTACCCAAAGGTTAGAAACTATGATGGTTCATGGACTGAATGGGGTAACATGATAGGAAATCCCGTGGAAAAATAAATTGCTTCTAGACCTTCCTATTCTAAAGAAAGGTTCCTTCTACTATATCAAAGATGGTAACACTGATTTTATTATGGAAGACAAAACAAAAAGAGGCTTAACAGTTAAAGAAACCTCTATTGATGACAAACTTAATGTTAAAGCCGATAAGGGCATGATCCATGATATGGATGGAATTGGACATTGGGTGCCAATTCGATGGTATTTCTCCAAAGACCAATTTAATATGGAACAAGTTCTAAATCATGCAGATTCTATGGAAAAAAAATATACTGAACTTCGTGAGCTTACATGTCCTGACGATGACTGATAACCTTTTTAAATAAATTCAAATAATTCAAACTGAATGTCATTACTTCTAAAAGATCGAGTTTGGTCGATGGAGGCACCAACTGCCAAAAGAGGCGTATATCCTTTACATGGCTTCAAACTTGGACTTTATAGATTACCAATCAAACTTGAAGAACCTAATGAAATAAAATCTGTACATGATGGTTTGAAAAAGGCATTTGAGATGGATGCATATGCAGACAGAATTTTTGCAACATACAGATGGAAAGAACAGAATATGACCAATCCTGATGCAAAGGGATACGAAGAAGTTGAATTGTCTGTAACTGTAGAAATAGTTACTGGCGAAGTTGTTGATATAATTTATCAAATTTTCCCAATTGAAAAATTCGGAGATCCTAATTGGGTTAAAGATTACAGAAAAAAGGCAGATCATTTTGCAAAAATGGTTATAGATACTATTCTCCGTAATACCATCTTGGCAGACAAGATGATTTCTTATCTTGCAAAATCTGAGAAACTAAATGAACCTCAGGCAATCAAAAGATTAGAAGAATTAACCCCTCTGGCAAAAATTGTCCTTGGTGCTAAACCAAAAGCAGCTGAAGCAGCTGAAGAAATTGAAGAAGATGAAGGGGAAATTGAAGTACCTGATGGTGCTAAACCTGGTCCAATAGATGTAGACTATAAATCAAAGATGAAACCTTCATCACCATTTACTGGCGCTGATCATACCATCAAAACTTGGGGTAGAAGAGGATCCAACAACGCAATTTTGGGGGTTTGGGGAGAATTTGTTTCGGTTGATTATGATATTTGTGTGGCCGACGGAGGATGCATAGAAGCATGTCCTGTTGGTGTTTACGAATGGTTTGACACCCCAGGAAATCCTGCATCTGAGAAAAAACCATTAATGTCTAAAGAACCTGATTGTATATTCTGTTTGGCATGTGAAGGAGTTTGTCCTCCACAAGCAATCAAGATCTTTGAGCAAAAATAAGTAAAATATTTTGCAAGTATAAATAGCGATTAGTCATTCTGAGAAACTAGGGATGGCGCTAAATCCTTTCACACAATTTATTTTTGATCTGTTTATTTTATCAGCGATTATAATAATTGCGTATACTTGCAATTTTTATTATCTTGCATATCTTTCTGGTAGAAGAAAAGAAGTTCTAGATACTACCGAAATAGGGACTCCTTCAGTTACGATACAACTTCCTATCTATAATGAAAAATATGTCGCCAAAAGGTTGGTTGATGCAGTATGTCATATGGATTATCCAAAAGAAAATATGCGCATAATGGTATTAGATGATTCTGATGATGATACTGTTGATCTTTTAGAAAATGTTGTTGATGATTACAAAAAACATGGATTCAAAATTGAACATGTTAGACGAGGCACAAGAAAAGGGTACAAGGCAGGTGCATTGAAATATGCGATGCACACAACAGACACAGAATATGTAGCAATTTTTGATGCAGATTTTATCCCTCCTGATTGGTTTTTAAAAAAAGCAATTCCTCACTTTGCAAAGTCTAACATTGGATTAGTTCAGTGCCGTTGGGGTCATGTGAATGAAAACTATTCAGCAATCACACAGGCACAAGCACTTAGCCTTGATTTTCACTTTCTTATAGAACAAAAGGCCAAAAGCAATTCACATTTGTTTATGAATTTTAATGGAACTGCTGGAATTTGGAAGCGAGATTGTATTGAAGATGCAGGTGGATGGCACACTGCAACATTAGTTGAAGACTTGGACCTTAGCTATAGAGCACAAATGAAAGGATGGAAGTGTGTATTTTTGCCAGACATTGTAGTTGATGCAGAACTTCCAGTTCAGATGAATGCTGCAAAGAGGCAACAGTTCCGTTGGGCAAAGGGCTCAATACAGTGTGCCATCAAACTGTTGACTAATATTGTAATAAAACGTAAAGTTGCAGTAGAGACAAAAATTCAAGCGTTCATTCAACTAACACGTCACATTGTTTATCCTCTAATGCTTATACAATTTCTTGCTCTGCCTGTTCTTTTAGCTTCTCAGATGAATCTTTATGTTGTAAGCTTTATCCCTGCACTAACACTTGCAACATATCTCGCAATGGGTCCTGGGGCCTACATAATGATTATACAGAGTATGTATCATAAATCTTGGAAATCAAAAGCAAAAATTCTTCCCGCACTCTTAGTGTATAATGCTGGGATGTCTGTAAACAATAGTGTCGCAGTATTTGATGCCATAGTGGGAAAGAAAAATGAGTTTTTGAGAACTCCAAAATATGGAATAATTACTAAAGAAGATGACTGGAAAAACAAGGCTTACAATTTACCTTTTACTCAAACAACATTACTTGAGATCTTTTTTGGCGTTTATGGAATTTTGGGAATTTTTATATCTATTTTTTCAAATAATCCGATTTTTGTTCCTATAATTGGATTACAAACTATTGGTTTCTTCTACATAGCATACATGAGTCTTTCCCACACTAGATTTAAAAGAAATAAATCAAGTGAAAATAGAACTCTAAGCAAGAGTGAAAAGATGGCAAATACTATTTACAGACTTTCAATGATAGGAATTGTTGCAATTATTTTATTTGGCGCAGTAATGGCATTTTACGAGTACGATTCTAAAATTTATCCTCTAGATAGAATGCGTGGGAACCTAGATGGCATTATTGGTTCATCTGATCCTGTTGCCATTAAATCTCATCTTACATCAATCAAACAAGACTTGGGAATAGTATTGAACAATCTTTCTGAAAACAAAAATCCCGTATGGATTTTCCCTACTGAATCTACAAATTTTCTAAGAATAGAAAGTGATGTGAATACTCTGATTGCTAGTATTGAAAAAATATCTGCTGTTCCAAAGGATAGTTCTGCGTATCATACTGGAATGATGGATATTAGCGATAGGGCTCTACTAATTAAAACAAATTTGATGGATGCAACCCCTTACATGTATGTCAGCATTTCCAATGTTGTATTTAGTACAATTTGGATAGCAGCTATAATTGGTATATTTGCAGCACTCAAAAGAAAGAAAGAACAATTCAAAGAAATTGATGATTCTGGCGTCTAAGAGATATTCAATTCTTTTCTAATTTCATCTACTGCCCTTATTCCGTAAATGTCTCTTACTTGTTGAATTCTGATAGATTCTTTTAACATATCCCTTCCAATTGCATTAATTAAGATCGAAAATAGGTCACTGAATCTAATTTCCCACCTATCTGCACAATCAAAAATTTTACCTACTGTCCACTGTCTGACCTCATGAGGAAGTGGAATATTTTCACCTGATTCAATTGTTATTCTATCAAAAAGATTTACAATATCGGCAGTTTGTGATGCCATGTTTTCAAGTTCCTTTACATCTCCATATTTTGATTCAGAAAGCATTCTAATGTTTGATTGAAATTCTGATAACTTCAATAATGCCATCATCTCTTTTGAAGAATCACTTGAGGTCTTGTTTGTGACATTTTTGACGGATTGAAGTTCTTCAAATATTTTATCTGTTTTTTTATGAAATTCTGATGTAGATACATCTTGTCTTTTCAACACATCATTTACTGAAGAAATTTTTTGCTCTATGATGTTTGTTTTATCATATACATTTTTCTTAAAATTGGAAAAATCTTCCTGAACTGATTTGAGACCTTCACCAACAAAGGCAGTAGAATTTGCTCTATCTGTTAAGGAGCCAACTTCAGTCTCAATTTTATCTATTTTTCCATTGAGATCTTTGATTGTATTTATGTTCACGTTGTTGATAGAATCAACATTTGAGGAAATTGTGTTAAATTGTTGTTTTAGACCCTCAATTACTCCTCCTAAAGATTCTATTTTTGATGCCTTTGATGATATTGCATCAATTGTCACTTTGATTGCCTCTAGTTCTGAACTTAGTGTAGATGCAGAATTTACCTTGTCTGAAATATTGCCTAGATCTTCTTTGAGACTTGTAACTATCTGTGAATTGGTCTCTAACTGATCTGTTTTTCCAGATATATTTTGAATGTTATTTTTTAAATTGTCAATCTCTGATCCAATCTCTAAGAAAGAATCTGTTTTTCCAGAAACCTTTCTTAAATCGTCTCTTACTTCGTCAATTCTCTGAGCAATTTTTATGATCATCTGAGAATTATTTCTAATCGAGTTCATACTATCTTCTACTTGTTGAGATAGATCTAGGATCTTTGGTGATGATTTTTGTATTTCATTAATCTTGTTGACTTCTTCTTGAATCTTTGCAGTTTGATCATTAATTTTTGTTACTAGATTTGATTGTGTCCTTACTTGATTTAATCCTGCATAGAGTTTTTGGGTATCATCTTCTAACAGATTAATTTGTTTTGATTGCTTTTGTATGTTTTCAAGAGTAGAAGTAAGGGTATCAATCATACCTTTCATAGATACGAGAACTTTTTGATTATCACTGAAAATTTTGGACATTACTTTGATTTCTTTTTGTAATGCTTTGCTTGAATCAGAAACTGTGGCTACCTTTTTTAGAATTGCAGCTGGTGTAGGTTCACGTTTGGTAATTTTTTTTGTGGTACTTGCAGTCTTTTTTGTTTTTTTCTTTGTTTCCTTGACAGCCATATCTATCCAAAAGAAAATCTGACGTTAAAAAAGTTAGGTCAAAAATAAAAAATGAAAAGAGTTACTTGTTAACAACTTCTGGTTCATGAAGTAATTCATGAAATGTCTTTTCAGCCAAACCATTTGCTGTTTCAACAAAACCTTTTGGACAATATTCACATTGAATCATAAAGTACGGTATAGTACCGTACTATTAATAATTAGGTAATTCTAACGTAACCCACTATGCAGTCAGATACCCCAGGTCATATCTCTACATTATTTTCAGCTGACCTACTCATCACCCTGCAATTATCTTATTCCAAATAACCATAAAGACCTTCAAAGAAAAATTGTTTTTTATTTTGGCTCTAATTTTTTTTAGTTTATTACTAGTTGCGCAACTGTTTTTAAACAAATTTGTGAACTCAAAACATGCAAAATTCTGCATTACAAATTGACTCATCGGGAATTCAAAGTTCGTTGAATAATACTGTGTCAAGCTTAATTGAACAAATTACCCCGGAATTACCCCATACTACATTTGTAACTGATTTAGCTTTTATCATGATTATTGGAGCAGTTGTAACTCTTGCCTTTTTCAAAATTCGACAACCCTTGATAATTGGGTATCTTTTTGCTGGAATGCTTATTGGTCCACTTTCTCCTCTCTGGTCTTGGATATTACCTGAAGGTGCACCATCCTCTGATGCTTTAGAAGGAGTTGGAATTTTATCTGATATTTCTGCACTCAATTTGTTTTCTGAGATTGGTGTAATTTTGCTTTTGTTTGTAATTGGCATAGAATTTCCCTATGCAAAGATTCGAAGCATTGGTAGAGTGGCAATTGGAGTAGGTACAATTGGATTGTTTACTACTCTAGGTGCTGTATTTTATGCAGCTAGCGCACTTGGAATGAATTTTATGGACTCCCTGTTTATTGCAGGAGCTCTTTCAATATCTAGTACTGCAATTATTGTAAAAATTTTAGAAGAGTTAGGAAGGATCAAAACTCAATCTTCAATTCTTGTACTAGGAATATTGATTGTAGAAGATGTAATTGCAGTTATTTTGATTTCTTCTTTGCAGTCAATTGCATTGGTTGGAACTGTATCTATAGAATCTATTATAGTTGTGGTTATTGTTGCAACCGGATTGATTGTTGGAACCTTTACTATTGGAACCAAGGTTATTCCTCCACTTATTGATCGAGTAGCGGCCTCAGAACATCATGAAATATTACTCTTGAGTGTTCTTGGGGTTTGTTTTGGATATGCATTATTGGCAAATATTGTGGGTTTGTCTGTAGCAATTGGGGCATTTCTTGCTGGTGTTTTGGTTGCAGAATCAAAATCTGCAGAAGTCTCAAAACTATTAGCTAGTCCAATTAAGGATATGTTCGTAGCCATCTTCTTTATTTCAGTAGGTGCATTAATGGATATATCTCAACTTGAAAATTATATCTTTATCGCCATTGCTCTAATAGCTGTTGCTACTGGTATGAAATTTGGTGGTAATATGTTGGGCAACATTTTGTTTAGGCAAAAAAGAGGCAAATCACTTCGTTCGGCTTTTACCTTAGCAGCGCCAAGAGGGGAATTCTCAATTGTTATAGTAAAAGCAGGAGTTGATATTGGCGCTGTAAGTGCATTTTTATTCCCTCTGATTGGTGTGATCTCAATCGTAACTGCATTCATTTCTCCATTTCTGGTAAGGGCAAGCGATAAAGTGGTGCCTATTTTAAAAGAAAAAGAAAATGAGTGATGAACTAGAGAGATTAATTGCTCAATCTCATGAAGATGTTACTACTTTTGATTTTGAGGGCAATGCTGTTCCTTGCATAATTCTTGAAGAAAAGAGATATGATGAAATCTTATCCAAAGTTGCTGGAAAACCTCTTTCAATAAACACTGATCTTAACATATTACAAGATGGACTTGGCCACGTTTTTGTTGAAATTGTTTTAACTTTCTCTGAGGGTGGAATTGTGGAAAAACTAATGATTAATGCAAACAAACATTTGATTTTTTTTCAATCTCTTGCAAAAACATCAATGCTTGCATTATCATCTCCTAAATCCAATTATGGAAAAGACAATGTGTTTATGATTCAGCTTCCTCGCCCAGAAAAAGCGGAGGATGCTCTGAAAATTATTGAAAAAGGTTTGCAAAATAATCAAAGATAATGCAGTCACCGGGATTCGAACCCGGGTCACGAACTTGGCAAGCTCGAATATTAACCAAACTGTACTATGACTGCAACATCCCTAAGGGTAAAATTTGGATATTAAACTGTTTTTAACTATTTCAGCTAAGAAAACTAATGGATGAAAATATAATAAAAAAATTGGAGCAAAAAATTCAGGAGACCATTTCAAATAAACAAGAAATTATTCAATTATCTGAAAATTTATCTTCTATTGATACTTCGAAATCCTTTATTCTTGGAATTGTTGTAGGACGTATCTATAATGCATTTTATTATCAATCAAAAAGAATCCTAAAAAGAGAACCCACTAATTTTGAATTTCAAGAATTTTTAGAATTTATCGAAGATAGAAAATCCAAATTCGAAGACTTATGGTGATGGTTTTCCATCCCAATTTACAACCTTAATTGTTGGTGTTCCTGGTAATTTTACACATGCACTTTTTAACGATTTTTTAGCTGCCTCTACATGTGCCTCTGTGTTTACGTATAACTCCATGATGCATTGACCTTGCCTTACTCTAGCACCAAGGCTTGTTGCTTTGCCCCATGCTCTTCTCATACCTTCTTGGAGTCTGTCTGCACCAGCTGCTGCAATCATTTTATTTTCTCTTAACAAGTTATGTGGGTAAATTCTCAGCCTTGAATAGTATCCTGATTCACCAGTTGTTTTTTCAAGTGTTTTGTTTGCTGCTAATCTGCATGATTCAATTGCCATATGTCGAATCTGAATTTTTTCATTTAAAAGCAACTGCACACAATACTGATAATTTCCTCTCTTACCACCTTGAAATTTTGCAATTTTTATTTGTGGCTTACCTTTGATGTATTGTTTTCTAGTAAATGGTTGTCCAGTACCATCTCTATAGTTTGCTCCATGCATGATAAAAAAACCAAAATCCCCATATTTTAACGGTTAGACATCAATCAATTCTATTTTTCCAATGCTTATATTGAAAATACATGACTTCATCTTAATCATGGAAGAAACCCCACTTGTTGAAGGAGAATTAGTAGTAGACCAAGTAAGTATATCTAAAAGGGAAATGATTCATGATCTCCAACTCAAGGGTTTTGGAGAAATTGAAAAAGAAAAGTTACTTCTAGAACCATTTGAATCTCTTTATTTACTTTATTTGGAAAAATTGATACTCACAAAAAGAAAAAAAAAGATTGATTTTGACACTATGCTGAATCTTTGCCAAAAAAAAGATAATGAAATTTTAACAAAATTTTTGATATATCGTGATTTGAGAAATCGAGGTTATGTTGTAAAAGATGGATTTGGATTTGGATCTGACTTTAGAGTTTATGAGAGAGGTCAGTTTGGTGAAAAAGGAGCAAAATTTCTGATATTTGGATTAAATGAAGGCCAACAAGAAAAAATGGGACATCTTCAAAAAAAAATTGATCAAATTACACAAATGGGAAAGGAACCAGTAATTGCTGTCATTGAACGAAGAGGTGAGGTCATTTACTACAAAATAAACAAAATGGATTTTTATGAAAACAAAACTGGTTTAGAAAAACCTTTTCATCTCTAAATACTAAATGCCCACTCTGAGGAATATTTCAGTAAGCTTTTCTTTTCAGCATATACAAAATCATATACTTCGATATTATTCGTTTCATTTTTCCACAACTCTTCAAAGTCTTTAATTTTCCTCTCAACTCTAGATTTATCATTCCATGATGTGAAGACATCCACTGATTCAAAATCTCTTGTTTGTGTGGAGAAGGATTCCATTGATGTTCCAGTAAATGCAACTGTTTGATCATGTTCACCTATGAATATGCCAATTCTTTCAGAAAATGAATTTGTAATTTTCTCTGAATTTGGTATTGCGATCTTTAATTCCATTTGACCATTATTGACAAAATCTTGGAGTTTTTGAATCTTGGTGTCTTTGATAAAAGTACCTTCAAATCCTTTGGTATATTTTTCTGAGAATACTTTTGTGAGGATATTAAGATCAGAAATTTTGAATCTGTGTCCTGTAATCATTCTTAATTTTGCTTTTCCTGAGGCAAAATTATCAAATGCCATAGATATTGTAGCTAATGTCTGAATCGAAATTAAATCGACACATCTATCATACTCTATACAATGACTTAAGCATGGAAAGAAAAATTCTGCAACTATGTCATTTCTGTCAGACCTATATTCTTCTTTAAGTTGAATGTCTCTTAATCCCAACAGATTTGTGTCATCTTTTAATTATTTAAAGAAACTATTTTCTGATTATCAAAAATCCGTATCTTTTAGACGTATTTCATAAATAGTAACACCTGATTATCATCATATGAACAAACAAGTGAAACTTGCCGCAATAGCAGGACTGGTCTTTGTTTTTGCTTTTGCTGCAAATTTGACACTTGCAGGTAATCAAGCTGAGGCAGAGACAACTCCTTTTCCATCAAGAGAAAAGGTGATCTCCATAACAGGAACAGCTACGGCTTCTGTTGAACCCGATTTGTTGGTAATTACATTTGGAATGGAAACTCAAGAAAAGACAGCTAAAGAAGCACTGTCTAAAAATTCTGATGCAATGACTTCTGTTGTTGACGCAATCACATCTCTAGGAATTTTAGAAGATGAAATTAGCACTTCTCGTCTTACCATTTATCCTGTATACGACAACTATAGAGATCCAAAAACTGAAAGATATACACAGGAACTTGTTGGATACCGCGTAACAAATACAATAACAGCTGAAACATCTCAACTTGACATGGCAGCAGATATTATTGATAGTGCTGTATCATCTGGTGCAAACAGAGTTGATAATGTATACTTTACACTTTCTCCTCAGACAGAAATTGATCTAAAAGATGATCTTTTAGGCCAGGCAGTACTTAACGCAAAAAAGAAAGCAGAAAACGCACTTGCTCCCTTAAACCATAAAATTATTGGAGTAAAAGCAGTTAGTCTTTCTGAATTTGGAGTTCCTCCACCAATACCATTGTATAGTGGGGCTGCATTTGCCGAAGATGCGTCATTCAAGTCATCAACTCCTGTGTTTTCTTCAGACCAAGACATCACTACTACAGCAAGCGTAATATTCTTGATAGGAAGCAACTAGCTTCTTTTTTTATTTTTAAAATAATGCTCCCGTCGGGATTTGAAGGTTTTTAGTGACTATTTTGGACGCAGTAGGAACAAATTGTAAAAAGATAGAAAAGGTAAGAGTAGATCTTACTTTCTCAATTTCATTGCCATTTTAACTGCAATTGCCCATGAGAACAAGGTAAATCCAATTGGAAATACTCCGCTTGTAAGTATTTGTGGCACTTGTTCTAATGATACAGTTCCTGAACTGTACATTGCAGCAGCTATCGGCAAGGCAATCAAGCCGACTACTCCGAGTTTTGTCTTTTTGTTCTCAGAGACTTTTTCTTGTATGTTGTATGTACTCATGTTTTGTCAACCAATGTGACGTGCCAGAAGTATTTGGGATCAACCAAACTTTTTGATTCTCTTTTGTTCTTGTTTTGAATTAAGATGTGAATAGACAGTTCAGTTTCTGAACTTGCGAGCCTGGAATTTCATTTATTTTTAATAAGAGAAATTCATTGCATGACATAACGTAGTGACCTTTAAAGATCATAAAAAACTAGAAAAGTCATGGCAGAATATGCCCAAGCCTGGAGAAAAAAGCTTCGAATCAAGCAGTTGGTTGATATCGCAAAGGAAGAATTGGGTGAGGATTACAAGGATGAGGACATTAAGAATATTCAAGAGACTGAATTTGGAAATGAAGACAAGATGGAGGTTGTTAAAAAACACCAGAAGAGAATATTTTGAAACTGTGCAAAAGATTTTGAGAAAAGAGTATGTGTTGAGAATTTGAGATTCTTTAATTGAATGTAAAGGCTCTAAACGCTTGAATTTGGCACCGGGAGGGAGATTTGGTCAACTTGTTCACATCTCCACCTTAAAAAGGAAAGATAAATGTCCAGAAGACAACCGAACGTAGTTTTTGAAAACCCTCCCTAAAGAAACCTCAAATGTCAAAAAGATTATTGGAAGTTATTTTTTTGGGAATGGACATATAATGCAAAAAATTGTTTGGGCCCCAGAACTTACTGAACATTTTTCATTCTGTTCAGGTCACTAACATACAGGAAATAACATGATAAAAGATTAGGGGAAAATTCTCAAGTTCCTAAAGCATCTTAATTGACATCTATAACCATAAATGCAGGATTTGTTAGTGGTGTGGGATTGTTAATGCCTTCCCACACAAACACGGTAACATCATAGGTTCCTGGGTTTTGTGGACTCCATGACAGAGAAGGACTAAGAGTTTGTCCTGAAAAAAGAGATCCGGTCATCCAAGATAGATGAACTGTCATGCCATCACTATTGCTGCCACCATTATCATCATTATCATTACCAGAATTTTTTATCTGGACAAGATACGCAAACTGCTGTTCTTTGTTCTGGCCGTTTGACAACTCACACGTAATTAGGGTCTGCTGGGTAACTGACACATTACTCAATGCGTTTCCAAAAGGATCTACTGTTTTGCATCCATTAACGGTTATCCTCTCAAGAGGCGGTACAACAGTACCTATGATTGCAGTTGCAGTTACATCAAGTTCGTCTGCTATCGTGTATGGTTTTGGCAATGTATTGTCTTCATACTCTGCAGTCACTGTGTCACCTTGTCCAACCAATAACCTGCTGCCAGAGGACTCGTTTGTGGTGCTAAAAAATACAGTTCCTTCAAACACACCTGTCATCTCACCTGTCTCAGTTACTGTCAGATCAATACCTCCAGCATCAGAGTCAGACCATACATCAATGCCAAAATTGTCAACGGCCTCAGGATTCAGATTCATGTCAGGATCAATAACGCGTATTATTCCAGTCCCTGTTGCAGGATAGCTTGCCTCAAGCCACTGTACTTCCCCAATATTCCACCTGATGGGAGTAGAGCCCAGGACTGTCTCATTTTCAGTGTATTCAAATGAGATGGTTATTCCGTCATCATTGTCTGCCTCTAAAAACCCGTTTGTGGGACCACCATTCTGTGACGGTCCGGTTCTGGGATTGGTGTCATCTCCTATGTTGCATTCAGAAGAGTTTCGTGACTGAATTCCGGTACCAGTATTGCCGTCAGCGTCATGGCAGAATCCAGTGAGGATTATCTCTCCCGTAAATATCCCAGTACTGGGGCCGGTCTCAACTAGCTTGTACTGGTCAAGCGTATGACCTCGCGTTGAAATCTTTACTGGGTTAAAGGAATCATTTCCAATCTCATCAATTGAATGCGTGTCAAAATTAAAGTCAGGTGCAACTATGGTGATGAAGATCTTGTCAGTCCACGTGTATGTTGGCTTGTCAAAGCCTAATGGTGCAGCAGCATGGACCGGATTGGTAAAAATGCCGGTCATAAGCGATATTGACACTACTACCAATAAGACCCAATGCGTCTTTTGCAAACTACAACTCAAAAGAAACATCTGCCTGATATTGTTTGTGAAATATTTGTTCTCAAACATGGTGAAAAAACAAACAGAAATGAGGAATTAGCTTCCTATCTTGCCGCGCAGCTTGATTTCTTCAGAGGAGCTAGACGGCGTAGACACGTCAACATACCTAAGCTCAAACCAGTCGCCAATGTGGACGGTGTCCCCGTCAATTGTTCGTGGAATCTTGATTATCACCTCAAATATTCCAGTGTTCTCCCCTGTCTCCCTAAGTACGGACATGTTTGCATCAAACACAGGATTGGCCAAAGTTGTCCTTATTCCTCCCTCTCCCCTGTACTCGATTCTGTTGAGTGGAATTTTGTCTTCATCCCGGGAGTCAAGATTTGCATCAGGCTCATAGATCCTTACGGCAAACTCATGTCCGATTCTTGTCTTAGCTCCGCTGCCGTTGTAGCCAGAGGTCTGAATCTGGGCATATGTCTGTGATAATGGTATTGATTTTGAACTTGTTTGTGGGTTTCCCCCGGCATCTGACTCATCAAGGTATCTTACTTCAACCACATCGTCCTGGCTTAACGGTTTTCCATTTATGGAATCTGGAAGTCGCAATTTTACATAAAACTGTCCGGTGTCAGATCCTGTCTCAGTCATTGTTTTTGGACCCTCTATCGGAATTCCGTTTATTGAGAATTGAAGGAGGTTGGTGACATCAACAATGTCCACTCCATTGGGGCTTATGTTCAGGTCATTATCAATGATGTAGAAATTCACTATGGAACCTGCAGAGGCAGGAACGTTAGTTATTTCTGCGGCGGATGTTTGCCCAGTATCTCCTTTGACGGTGGATCCTGAGTGCACATTTGCTTCTGCAGTAGGAATGGTTGTCTCTTTTTTGATTTTTTCTGGTGGGGATGATGGTTCTTGAGGAAACTCTTTGATTACTGACTTTACGTATCCGCGTTCTTCTAACTTTAGAAAAGTGGTTTGGCTCAAGCATGCAGGCCTGTCAGACTGCAGGACTGCCAGTACATAGCCAGGCTTACAGACTGCGTTCTCAAGGGCGGTTCCTCTTTCCAGTTGTTTTCTGAGATGTTCATTTTTTTTACCCTCCTCATATGCGTCTACAAAAGACGTGCTTGAAAAGCCTGTAGATATTAAAAATGAAATAAGAATAGTGGCAATAACAGGAAACTGAAAAGACTTCTTGTGAATCACTAATGTGATTATTTTGTCAGAGTTAAAAAAGATAGAGATCCTATTACGTTAGAGTAAATCTAAGTTTCTTGTATTTCTTGCAGTCTTGTATCTTGCACATATTCTGACACACAGCATACCACCAGGACAATTTTTCACATTTATTAATTTCAGAATTGTTTTATCGTTTTGAATCATCCTTCCATAACAAACCAAGAAAATATTCTGACACGTTAAATACAATCTTGTGTAACTGTGATTGGAGTTCTCACCAAGTAACTGCGTCCCCGGCATAAGTCATCTGCCACAGCGATGATTACGATTCGTTATTGGTCTTAAACTCCATTTTTTTCATAATGCCTTCAAGCATCAAAACAATAAGATAAGGATTCAGATGGTTGTTCTACAGAAATAAACCATTGGTTTGAAATGTCATGCATGTTTTAAAATGGATTTGATGTAGTAAACCTGCATGACACCCAATTCATCCACATGAGTCGTTGTTTGCTTCGAGTTCAATGGTGTCATAGCCCCACTAATTTAGCAGCAATCTTTTGTGCTCTTTCATCAAACTATGGTGCTTTGAATTCAAAGTGAACTCTGAAGAACCCTTTGGTCAAATCCTCATTTGTGTTACAAGAATCGAGCAAATACACTCATCAATTCCATAAGAAATTAAAGAATTTTACCTGCAACTTCTAGTTCAAACATTGGGGAAATCGTAGTTCTTACTCATAATAGCTGCTTCAGGTAATTTCACGTATGATTAGTGAGATAATTGCAATGATGCAATAGAGAAAATGAGACGACTTGTAGGGGGCTACTTACAAAACACATCATTGCATCTCTACTTGCATGGTATAAGTTTAAAGTAAATACAATAGTATTTACGTAAAGACCGTAAATCCAGATAATCTTTGTGATGTATCAAGTATTTTCTTTTATCATAAATCTCAATATCTAAATCAGGATGCACATAATCTTCACCTGTGGATGTAAAATTCAAGATCATGATGGAGCCTTGATTAAAGAATGTGAATCTCACAGGGAAGTAAATTTTTTAAAATAAAATTGCAGCAGATAAAAACTGAATACTGATTTTATGCGTAAATCAATGGACTATTAAAACAGGACAGTCTGAATTTTCTGTAATCCATCTACTTACACTTCCTAAGACTCTGAGTTTTTTCATTCCTCCCAGTCCCTGGCTTCCCATGACTATGAGGTCTACATCTTGCCTCTTGGCAAATTTCAATATCTCTTTTTTTGGATAGCCAGAAACAACATGGCTGGTTGCTTTAATTCCTTGTTTCTCAAGATCAAAGCAGATACTCTGTAACAGGTTTTCCATATTTTCTAGAGCCTGGTTTGTAAAATTCTTTACAACTTTTGTTCCTTGAATATAGCCTGAAAACAAAGAGGGTGGCTGCTCCTTAAATGAGGACTCATTTACCACATTTAATATCATGATTTGTGAACCAAATGTTTTTGAGATCATTGCAGCTTCAGAAATGGCCTTCTTTGAAAAGCTGGATCCGTCATATGGAACAAGAAGTTTGTCATATTGCTTTGCCATACGATTGTTTATTGCAAATTTTGGTATTGTTTTTCTATATAGATTATGAAATTCTGTAGGCCTATGGAAACTATCAACTAGAACTAGAAATCTCAAAACAAGTTTGTCATAATGAAGATTGAACTTTTGGACATGTGGGGCAGGAATTTTCTTATCATTGATGGTGCTGATTGCTTTTGAAAATGTTTCATTTGCAGAAACGGATTCAGGAATCACAGTTACCCCACTTGGCACCTATGAAACAGGAGTATATGACAATGCAGGGGCAGAAATAGCAACATATGATCCATATACAAAACGTCTCTTTGTTACAAACGACGATTCTCAAGCAATAGATGTACTGAATATAAGCAGTCCTGAAAACCCATTATTGGAATTCTCAATAGACATTACCCCTTATGGCAATGTTGTAAACAGTATTGATGTTAAAAAACAAATCATTGCAGCTGCAATAGAGCCCAACTCAAAAGCCGATCTGGGCAGTGTAGTTTTTTTTGGTGTTGATGGAGGTTACCTAAATCAGATTCAGGTAGGCCATCTTCCCGACATGTTAATCTTTACTCCTGTAGGCGATAAGATATTGGTGGCAAATGAAGGCGAACCGATATCTTACTGTACTGGCAAGTTGGATCCAGAAGGTTCGATCAGCATAATAGACATTTCACATGGGGTAGACAGTCCAACTGTCATCACTGTAGACTTTTCTCGATTTAACGGACAAGAAGAGGAACTCAGAGAGAAAGGAATTAGGATATTTGGGCCAAATTCTACTGTTGCTCAAGACTTGGAGCCTGAGTACATCACAATTTTGCCTGACTCTCAAACTGCTGCAATAACACTGCAAGAGAATAATGCAGTTGCCATTCTTGACATTAATTCAGCTCAAATTACAGAATTACTGCCATTAGGCTATGTGGATCATGATGTGATGGGAAATGAGATGGATGCAAGCGATGAAGATGATAAAATCAATATTGCCAATTGGCCTGTCAAAGGCCTGCGACAGCCAGATTCGATTGATTCATTCATTGTAAAAAATGACATGTTTCTGATAACTGCTAATGAGGGTGATCCAAGAAACTATGATTGCATAGTAGGATATGAAGACAGAGAAGAGAGAAAAGTATCTGATATTCGGTTGGACTCTGAGTCATTTCCAGACAAGAACATGCTGCAAAAAGATGACCATCTGGGCCGATTGAAGATAAGCTTGTTGGAAGGAGATATTGATAATGACGGGGATTATGATGAATTGTACTCATTTGGAAGCAGATCATTTTCTATTTGGACCATTGACGGTCAGTTGATTTTTGATAGCGGTGATGACTTTGAGCGCATTATTGCAGATAAATTTCCAGACAACTTTAATGCAAATCACTACTATAACGAGTTTGATAAAAGAAGTAACAACCGAGGTCCAGAACCTGAAGGAGTAATTGTGGAAAGGATTGGTTCCAAGCAATTGGCATTTGTGGGTCTTGAGAGAATGGGAGGTATGATGATTTATGATGTGACAAATCCTTACAATCCAGAATTTCTAGATTACATAAACAACAGGGATTTTTCAGTTGAACCAGATGAAGATCTGTCAGCAGCAGGAGATCTTGGACCTGAAGGATTGTTATTCATACCAAAGTATCACAGTCCAATAGATCAACCGCTTTTAGTAGTTACAAATGAGGTCAGTGGGACAACTACCATATACAAAATAGAATTAGAATAAAGTCTAACACAACCCTACACTCACAATGCAAATTTCAAATTTGGATCTGAGTCTTTAATTTCTAATTTGATACGGTTTGAATTGTGTCATGAAAATGATTGACGTTAAGTACCGTTACCGGGATTAGAACTCAAGCGTTAAGTTCTCTTTCAAACATAATGTGGCAGAATATGATTAATCTTGTTTCCTAATGGAGATTCTACCATTCTTGTGCTTTTCAATTATTATTGATTCTGCACTGTTAAGATCTTCCTCCCACAGCTGACGAGGTAGATTAATTCTAATATTTCTGTCATTTACTATGACCTTTAATGGGAATATTGTTTCATCTTTTTTCCATTTTGGCATTATATCTATGACATGTTACTATGATATATTAGTACTAATAACGAAAACAATATATAGAATATTAGTACTAATAAAAATATGCAAACAGGCAAGAGTCGGAGTACTTTTATGCAAATGGAGCGTAATTGTACATGAGCAGTACATTGACTCAAAACCCATACATTAGTAGATTTGAAGAGATGTTAAAGCCATTACAATCGGAATTATCAGAATTAGAACAAAAGTTGGATTCTATCAAAAATGATCATCCAGACAAACAAAAGACAAGGCTAGATATTCTGACTGAAATCAACAATACAAAACAAGCGATTGAAAATATTCAGAAAAATTTAGACCGTTCTATTACAATGCCAATAACTCGTTCTGATAAAGTACCTTCTGACATTCCAGATCACAATGTGTGGAATGATTGTTGGTATGATGAGGAGAGGAAAGCTTTTGTTACTTTGAATCAACGATTGGAAAAAGTACCGAATGCTAGAACAAGAGAAATTCAAATTCAATATGATAAAGAAATGGGTGCCAATTTTGGAATAATACTAGAAGAAGAAAAGATTGAATTTAGATATGGGTATCCATCAATATTACGTGAAAATCAGGATGGTAATCCTGTATGGTTCTTACTACCTACAATGAAAGATGAAATGTTAACTAATGAAATAGTTACTGGAAGACTACGTCCGAAATCAAATCATGAATCAGTTATTTACGAAACAGAAGCGGAACAATGGATTACAATAGGTACCAAAGGATTAAGTTTGTGTGAAAAAGAAAATCAAATTTCCGATGAATTAGAACTATATCCCAAAGTTCCATTAGAAGAGCTAAAATCTTTGTATGGAAGAAAATGAAAATCAGAAAGATGTATCTCTCATTGTTTCATTAATACTTCTATTTTTCATATTTTCAAATATCTTTCCAGCAGATCCTGGATGCTCATGTAACTGTTCTAACAATCTAGCATCAGCTTTTGCTTGAACATTTGGATTAAATCTATCAAATCCCTTGATCTGGTTGTGTTGCATCTCTAAATATTCCGATAACACACGGGATTTTCTATTAAAACTAGATTCAGATAGACGTCTTAATTGGTCTGAAGACAATGAACTATTTAAGAATCTCAGATATGTGATTGTTGCAACTCCTAATGGAACATATTTGTATTATCAATATCATGATTCCATTAAGAGAAATGATGCAACTGAAACCCCTTGGTTTCAGCAATATCAAAAAGGTAGTACAAGTGGTACTTCTAATGTGTATTTGGCTACGGCACTAGAAATTCCGGTTGCTTCAGATATTGAACCCGCATCTTTGTATTATGAAGGAGATGACATAGTTGTAGTATTTTCAAATGATTTTGAGGAAATTGCAGAACATGTATGTTTGGGAATATTGTCTAATGGGGTAACTTCAATACTATCTGATCCTCAAAATACAATTGCATTTACTTGTACAAATAATGATGTAAGTTTAGGTGTTCACACAGATATTTTATGGGTGGATCCATATTCTTCATTATTAGAATTTAATAAAAATAATTACTGTATGAATGGGGATAACATTGATGGACCAAAAATAACAACTTTTAATGAAGAACAGATTGAAAAATACCCTTATCTTGTAGAGGATTTAAAAGGCTGGACATTAACCACATGTTATTCTAAGAGTACAGAATAGTTTTATCACTCCTCATTGTTTTCTCCATATCTTCAAACTCTATCTCCATACCCAATTTTTATCATTTTTGTATCATTTTTTCAAAACACTTATTCCAAAGGTGTCGTATCAAACATCTCTTTTTCTTGTGAAGTAGGTTCAAACTTTGCATGAATTCGATGATTTTTAGTCAAAAACAATGCATGACCACGATTAAATGACTTTAGTTTGCTGGTTTCCTGATCTGACAAATTCAAAACTTTTCTTGCAGTTTCAGCTGCCTGTTCTTCCAATCCCAAAATGATTTTGGTCTCCATGTTGTCTATGATTTTTCCAATTCCAGTGTCATCCTCTTTTGAAATGTCCTCGATTCTTTGTGAAATAAAGATAAAGTTGATGTTTAGTTTCCTGCCCATTCTCACTATCATGTTGACATACTTTGCAGCTCCTGGCATCTTGAATAACATCCATACCTCATCAATCACCAAAATCTTTCTTGTTTTAGTTGGTAATTGATTACAAATCTTGAAAATCTTATTTAACAACAACACGAGTACCATTGATTCTGAATCATTTCCAGTTGCACCATCCATTGAAATGATAATTTTCTTGGAGTCATTCAGTTTTGGTTCTCCTAGGATTATTCTAGACAGAGGACCATCCATCAGATGATCCAGATATTTTCTGTGTCTTGGTGTTAATTTGTCATAAAATTCCTTCATGTTTTTTGCCTTGTCACAATACTTTTGAAACTGTATCTTTGTGGTGTCTGGCGCATTAGTCATCTCTGCCAGAATGTCAGCTGCATCCTGCGGTTCCAGTAAAACAAACGGATCCAATCCCAAATGTTCATCATTTTTGGTGATGTTCAAATTTTGCATTCCAAAAAACTGGGAGATTGCACCATATTCTCCCATAGGATCAATCACAAAGATGTGAGAGTATGGAAATTTCTGGTGTAATCTGTTTAGTAAAATCTTTACAGTAAATGATTTTCCTGAACCGCTTTTTCCAATTACTGCAATGTTATAGTTTGTTCTTTTTGCAATATCAAAAATAACTGGTCCCTTTGATATCATGTTGATTCCCAATGGTATTCCGTTTGGAATTTCCAGCATGTCAGCTGATACAAATGAATACAAAATTACACAACTTCCTCTATCTAACGTTAGTTTCTTGCCATATCCCTCAATTAACATTGCAGCCTGTTTTGCTGAAACCACACCAAATGAGCCACCATATCTTTTTACTTGTTTTTTAAATAATTTAGAATTATCATGTAACTGTTTTTTGTTTTGTGCAGTGACCATACAGTTGATTACACATTCATACAGTCCAGTATCATCTCGTCTCAGAGAATTTTCAGTATCATCAGCCCTTTTGTAAAGCTCAGCTGTAGATCTGTCTTTTTTGGAATCCTCATAGATGATATTTTTGAATCTGACCATTCGTGTAATGGCCTCATCCTTTGCAACAGGATTTATCATAATCTGAACTTGTGAACACAATCCAAAGATGTTGGTGATCCATGCGTATGGTAAAGTGGCAGGAAGATTATAGAGCGAAAAACATTGGGCAAAAATTGAATTGTTGTAATTATTTTCAACAAATTCATTATCATTATTTTCATGAACAGTTTGAATAATTTCCATATTACTGAGATTTTCCCTTACAATCTGACTTTTTGGCGGCCTGTCACCTGAAATGTATTCTACCTTAATTTGATCTAAAACATCACTTAGTGGCTGATGTGATTCTAGATGAATTTGCATAACTGGCATGTCTACTGTCTGGCCTTCTACAGTTATGGGAACCATCCTTCGAGACATTGTAATTTTGATTCTGTCTTCTATGACTCTTAGAATATCAAAGAACTGTCCCATCTTTTGTGTCTGGTTTTCTTCTGATAAATTGACAAAGTTGGTTGGGATTATACTATAGCTGTACTTGAATTGATTTGGATCGTTATTGTCAGTTTTCTTGACTGAATTTGTATTTTGATTATTCTTTTGTTTATTTTTCTCCTTTGAAAGGATTGAAATCGATTTCACAAATTATGATATTGAATTTAATAAAAGGGAAAAGTATCTGAAATGCAATTATAATTTTAAAAATAATTTCTTAAAATATCAATCAAAATTTAATCGTTTAAGAAAATATGTTTTTACATAATAAGTAACTTCTAAAATCTGTGAATCTTTTCATTTCTTTTTTTCTCTTTTTAGATTATTCTCTATGTATCTCTGTAGTTGATATGCATTTTGCCGTTCCTTAATTTCTGGTCTTGAGTAATACTCTTTTCTGTATTGCTTCTCATGTTCCTTGACTTCTGGCCTAGAACGATATTCTTTTAGATACTCTTTTCTTTTTTCAGGATCCATTTTATGCCCCTAAAATTTCCAGTAATGTTGATACTCATTTACCAGTATGCACTTGGACTTTCATCATCATATTGTTCACTTTTTCTATAGACGATATAATCTCTAACTCCATCAAAGCCTTGAAAGACTCCATCTGGCGCAAAAACTGATGGTGTTGTAGTAGTTGGAACTTCTCCGCAACAACTTTCTTCAAATTTTTTAATGTGATAAGGAGTATATTCAATTTTTTCATTTTCTAGTAACTGGATGGCGGCACTTGATTCCTTGCTATCATCAATGAAAAGTACAGGTTTTCGTTTTTTAACCATGATGTATATTTTGAATTTATAAATAAAAACTTGAGTAGATTATTTTTCTCGGAGTTTAAGGTAAATATCATCACCCATTATCTCAACATCATACATAATAAGATCGCCTGATGCTCTCCATGCAGGATTCTGTTCAACCCAAGTATCACTTTTTTTCCAAGACTTCATGTTAGTGAGTTTTCCTGATTCAATGTCAAACTCATAATCATGCATATAGCAAACTATGTTGTCTTCCTTGTAGAAACCTTTGTGCATAGATGCTCCTCTATGAGGACACCAATTATCACAAGCAAATAACTTACCGTTTCTTTTCCCTACAAGAATGTCCTTTTTATCTACAGTAAACTTGTTCATAGAGTTGTCTTTAATTTCTGCAGCCTTACAGATACGAAACATGATTAATAAAAATAAAAGAAGAATTTTTATAAATTCTTACAGGTGTATTAATCCACCTTGTCCCTTTGTGTGTGGGGATTGACCAACAAATGATCGTCTGAAATGTCCCGATGGTCTCTTGGTTAGGAGTTCTACAAACCAAGCTTCATGTTCAATCTCTTCTTGCATAATTGCCTGAGCAATAGCATAAGTTCTATGGTCTTTGTTCATTGTATAGTCACATACTTCGCCCCAAGAACGGATTGCACATCTTTCTGCTTCAAGAAGAACCTTGAGAATCTCTTCTACATTCTCCCAGTTGTCTGGTAGGAATGCGTCAGGACACCCCGCCACATCAGCGAATTTTCGGATGTCTCTGGGAAGTGCACCTCCAATCTCGTATAGTCTTGGAACCATTGCTTCGAAGTGATTTCTGTCTTCAATTCTGGCATCTTCAACTATTTCTTTGAGACCCTCTCCATCTTGTCCAGTGCAATGCATTCGGAGGATTGTGTAGTAGTAATATGTGGTAAATTCAGCTCCTACTCCTGCTAAAAGTAGATTTCTTAGTTTCTCAACATCAATACCATTCTTCTCTATTACTTCCACTCCAACGAGTTCACCGATCTTTTCTTTATAGTTAGTAGACATACCCTTGGTGAGTCATAGGTTTATTTTAACATGATCAATTTTTGGTTCACATTACATTTTCATCATTCATCTGAATTATTTTCGAATATATGAAATCCAGTACGAAAGACTGATAAAAATTGAACCTCCCACTATATTTCCTAATGTTACAGGAAGTAAATTGTTAAGAAAATCCATCATGTTTAGATTTAACAAATCAGATGAGAGTGTATATTGCTACTGAAAACTTGGAACAAAGACTGAAAATTAACATGTGAAGTCCATATGAACTCGATTAGTCATAAGGTTCGAACCAGTTGAACCTCTTAATATGAAGAGATTACGCTGTTTGATTCTAGCAACATCAATGTAAAATTATGTTAAGGACTTAAGCCTGTTCATGCCTAGAAGCTGTAAAAGCTGTATGTTTTCTCCTCTCCAAATATTTTTTAAAAAAATATTAGCTAAAAAATAAATCTAAATCCCAAATTTCTTACAGCTTTTACAGCTTTTCTTTGTTTCTGTCAAAGTCTACAAAAGAGACATTGAATAAAGTGCTCAACAACATACGGTTTTCTAACGTGTATGTTTTGTTCATAATCATCATCATGTTTATCCTTACATACAGTTCTCATCGCTCAAATAAAAGGCTATAAAGAAATTAAAGAATTTGTATTCGATATCTTCTAAATCTCTTTAATCAATCGTATCATCCTCTTGTTATTTCTCCATGCCATAAAATGAATTACACTGATAATTCCAGCCAAAACTGCAGATGTTTGATAATCAAAAAATAATTTTACACCAAACTCACGTGGAAAAATCAAAGATGGAATCAACAAGACAAACGATGTTTCAACTAATAGCTGTATTAGAATTGCAACAGCTGGTCTGTACTTTGCATAAAGATTTCTAAAAATTATGTTTGATTCATACAACACAATTAGACTTTTTATGGACAAAGTGATTCTCATATCCATAATCATCGATACTAGCCAAACACAATACAAGGAAACTATCAAAACTATTGGAATTTCTGGCCTTTCAAAAACCCATATGTAAAAAAATAGAGGAGACAGCAACAACGAGTAAAACATCACCAAAAATACAGTTGATTTTTGAGGTTTTTTGGTAACGTAATTCATTTTCTTATTGTTACTGTCTTTTTTCGGTTGTTTTGATTTCTTCAGGAGAACTGAGTATTCGGTATTGAACACCTTTGTAGGCACCAAATCCTATGAATGCAAGGCCAATCAGCACAAGCAGCATACTGTATCCGTCACCTACGATTGTTTTGACTGCATCAGTCAAGAACACAGAATCATCACCACAGTGGTTGCCGGTTATGCCTCCCAGTATGGTGTCTTCTTCAACACACAATTCGGCAATGTTCAGGCCCAACACATCAGGCACGATTGTTGCAACTATTATCACTGCAACCAAAGCGACTGCAAGCTTGGCAATAAAACCACCAAAGGACTCGCCTTCCTTCAGGTCTCCTGATCTACTTTTCAGCATTAACTGTACATGTTGAATTTGATAAAAGGCAAAAAATAATGTGGCAACAGCAATAAAATAACATGGCAGATTCACCTACTTTTCACGAAATAGGACCAGATATTCGAAAAGCAAGGTTTACTGTTACCACACCATCTTCATGTTACGTCAACAACAATACAGGCCCTATTTGCATGAACATGTAACATAACACAATAATTCTATTAAAGAAAAAGTGATCAATTGACAGTGAAGTTTTTATCTATGACGTTTTAATTTGAAGCTGTCATTTATCCACAATTATCTCAATGTCATACTTTGAATTTTTATCCAAGAGAACAGAAGCAGAATCATTTTTTGATATAATTTTGTCTGATTCTATTTTATTATTATCTAACAAAATAGACATATGTTCCTGTAAAAAGTCTGAATCTTTCTGATCATGTAAATTATTTTTTGAAGTTGTCAATGAGCTTAGTAGTTTATCAATTGAATTGCTCTCGTGATTTTTGTTTCTTATTGTCTTTATTGGAGTTATGTTTAACATATTTTCTGGAGTTAATTCTACTTTGACAGAATAGTTCTTGTCCTTGTTGGTTGTTACAATGTTTTTATCTTGTTTTGATTCTGTTGATTCTTTCTTTTTGTAAAGAGATTCTAGTTGTGAGATGATTTTTGACATTATGGTGTTGTTGTTTGACTGGATTTCAGAGCTTTGAATGTAGTTGTTCTGGTTATCTTTTTGTTCTTTAGAATTTGATTTTAATTTCCCATCTTTTTGCATATACTCTGGTTTCTTTGAAAGTGATGTTCCTCTAATCAGAAACAAAATCACACTTTTTATCATCTGATCTGGCGTCATTATCTTGGTGTTTGGCAGACCAATTCCCAGAAATACTGCAAAAAGTATTGCAGGCACAATGATGTTGTCAGTGATTGCATAGGTTGAAAATACAGCCAGTATTCCTACAACCAGTATTCCCAACTGTCTTAATGACACCTTGCCTACAGGCAATGACAGGGCCTTTTGGTGCAAAATGGAGTCGTTCTCAAACGCTACTAGCTCAACGTGCCTCATCAGATTTCTAAAATATGATGGTCATTTGCATAAAAGGAAGAAATGGGAGAACCTAAAATTCAGGCGAATTTTGGAACGGCTTACGGGTTAGAGACGTTATTGGTCCTCCCTAGACCATATTAGACATGGATGAACATAAGTGTAATCGACCAAAGATCATACAATTATTTAATGAATGTCGAAATATCGTTATTGTTGTTTTTTCTTGATATTGATTGTAATCCTATCATCGAAGTGAACTGTTTTGATTATTGAATCAGATTTGAAATTATTATTCTTAGTTGATTTTAAATTCTTGTCTTTGAATTTCTTGTAATATACAAATCCACCAATTGTAACCGCCAATAACAATACAAGACCAATCACATTAGTAACGGATGGATTGTTGTTTTTACTATCATCAATCGCAGATTCAACAATATTTTCAACTATAATATCGTCATCGTCTATTATCTCATCAACTATGTCATCGGCATCTACATTTTCTGGAACAACTTCATCTGTTGTATCGTCAATCAGCACAGGATCATCATCAATGACATCATCAACAATATTGTCTTCTACTGTGTTATCAATTACAATATCTTCAATCACTGGATCGATAATATTGTTATCAATAGACTCATCTATGACATCATCAATTAGATTATAAGTTTCTTCAATTGAATTATCTTCTTCAATTACATTAAATGAAATAAACGAAATCAATTCAAACTCATATTCTTTGAATGGCTCTACTACATGAGCTGGGCTGTATAAGGTTCCTGATAATGGAAATGGAAATTGTGAGTGAATGAGATAATAGTTAATTACATTGTTTGTATTTTCTTCTCGTAGATCAGCATCAATGATGTCAATTTCATATCCTACCTTGTATACATCAAACGTCTTTTCTGTTTTGATTAGTTTATTTTGAGAATAATCCACAGCATTTTGAATTGTAGAAAATTCTAAGTCATCTTGCAACACTTCCATGTATGGATTGATTTGCATTTTATCCAAATATTCAGTGACTTCACCCCACTTGATTCCTTGTTGCAGAAATTTGGGCTCAGATGTAGTGTATTTTACAATTGAAAATATCGTGTTTTCCAAGGATTGAGTGTATCTTATAGTATCTGGATGAATAGTATCAGCTGATCTGACCTCAAAAGTATCAGAATCAACATGGAAAACTGAGCGTCTTATGGGATTATCTGTACCGAAAACATCACTTATTGAGGCTTGAACCACCCAAATGTCACTATTAATCTGGTTTTCATCTGAATTTAGTAGGTTGACAAAGTCCAGTTTTATGATATAACACAGACTAGAGTTGTGCTCCAGATCTTTTGTAAAGTAATGGTAACTCTCAGCTGAATAATTCAGTATTGCAGAAGGATCACAAATTTTGTAGGTGTATGAATTGCCAATAGACAGGTTTTTGCCTAGTTGCCACATATTGTTCTGATATAATGCAGAAATCTGTTCATTGTATGATGGCGGAGTCAACGAATAAACATTTGGAATTATAATATCAAATGTCAGTCCAATTGTTGTTACTATAATTACAAGTAAAGGAAGGTAGATCTTTATCTTTTTCACAAAAGACTATCTGAATTTCTTTAAAAGTAACGAGATTATTCGTTATCTTCAACAAATATCCACAATAATCCTTGCACTTTTTCCCAAGTTAGATTAGATTGATTCATGACATCTCTTTACAAAGTTTGTATAAAAGATTCAAAAATAATTTGTTCATACAAATCATCAGTGAAAAGTATGAAAAAATAAAACCATATTCTTTGATCATAGAATAACAATAATTTAGAATTGGGCCAATATTGCCCAACCCTAGTAGGTATATGGTCGGTTAAACGGCTGAATGACTCCACCGTGTGAATTCCAAACTACAATATGTGAAATAGTATAAAAGAAAATTGAATGATTGATTCATTCAATTTTGTAAATGGTTATAGTTCCACTTACCTCATTTGCAACTACTAGTAGAGGATTGTCTATAGCACTGTGATATTTGGGTATAAACAAGAGTTCTTCTGGTCCAAGGTCCCCTGCACCAGACAATTCTTTTGAAGGATCTACTGCAAAGTTTCTGTTGTTTATGTAATCAACAAATTCTGGATTATATGGATTAGTTACGTCATATATCATCATTCCACCCATTCTCTCAAGACCAATAAATGCAAACTGTTTTGCACCTATTCTTTCAACAATCACTCCTTCAGGTTCAGGGCCCCTGTTGTTACTTCGTTTGTCAAATTCGTTGTAGTAGTGATTTGCATTAAAGTTGTCTGGAAACTTGGATGCAATAATCTGTTCAAAGTCATCTCCACTATCATACCCTAGCTGGCCATCAACAGTCCATATGGAAAATGACCTGCTGCCAAATGTGAAGAGTTCATCGTAATCGCCATCGTTGTCAGTATCGCCTTCTAGCAAGCTTACCTTCAGACGTCCCAGATTTTCATCTTTTTGCAGTATATGTTTGTCTGGAAATGAATCAGAGTCCAATAAAATATCTGATACCTTTTCCTCTTCTGTATCCTCATAATTGACTATACAACCATAATTTCGAGGATCTCCCTCATTTGCAGTGATCAAAAATATGTCATTATTTACAACAAAAGAGTCAATCCCGTCAGGCTGTCTCATTCCCTTGACTGGCCAGTTTGAAATGTTGATTTTACCATCCTCATCGCTTGCATCAATCTTGTTTTTTAAGATGCTATGATCTACGTATCCCATAGGCAGTAGTTCTGTTATTTGTGCTGAATCAATATCCAGGATTGCTACTGCATTATTTTCTTGCAGGCTTATTGCTGCTGTTTTGCCATCAGGTAAAATCGTAATGTATTCTGGTTCTAAATCTTGTGCAGATGTGGCACCTGGACCAAATATTCTGATTCCTTTTTCTTGCAGTTTTTCTTCTTGTCCATTAAACTGATCAAAACCTATAGCAGTAACGATAGGATTTTGTATTTTGTTGTTTGATATGTCAATTATGCTTATTGAGCCTTCAGGATCATTTTGGCTATCATTACAATAAGATTTGGGTTCTCCCTCATTTGCAACCAGTATCTTGTCACCTACAGGAGTGAAGGTCAACATATCTGGAAGAAAACCTACTTGAACACCATTCAAGTAATTTCCGTGTATATCAAAAAAAAACTACTTTGCCAAGATGGTCGTGTGATTCAGGTTCTATTGCAGCTGCAATGATTTGGTTATGCACATCAATGCTGTTGACCAAATTACCATATGGTGTAACATCTATGGAGAATTCCAGTATGGGGTTTTTTGGATTACTAATATCAAGTACATCTATAGTTTGAGAATGATCATTTGTGACAAACAGACGTTGAGTTGTATGATCATGTGTCACTATTTCTGCACCGGCTTTGTCGTATATGCCTGATTCGTAGGTGCCAAGAGGCGTCACAATCATGCTTTTTTTCTCACTTTCTGCAAATGACATATTTGTGAATATCAGTGACATAGAACCCAATGAAAAAAAGATAAACGTCGTAATGACAAATGAGTGAAGTTTCAATCTCTGTTAAGACAAGTTATGTGCATCACTACATGTGCAATCACATTATAGATTCTGTATTGTTTGTAATCTATATAGTAGTAGAAAAGTAGCTAGAAATTGTGTCTTGAATTGTATTTTTTGCAGAATTTGATTTATTGTATCAGGAGCTATTTCATGACACATTAAATGACAATAATAAACAATTACTGTATCATTAACAACAACAAACATCATATGTAGAATTTTTCATCAAAGTGCATCTTAATTAATTTAAAAAAAGAAAAGATTAGTTTAGAATTGAGAGCTCTATCTTTTGTACAGGGTGTTTGAATATATCATGATGTGTAGCAGCTATCTGTTCTTTGTTAAATATTAGGTTACATCTGTAGCATTTCCAGGTTGTAGCAGTCTGCATAAAATGTAGATGACATTTTAGGATATAATGCTGACGTATGAATTATCGTTGATTCAAGGACAGTACATAGAGCTCATATTATTATGATGAATTACATATAGCATATAGTACATATGTAAATATTTTACAGAGTGATATTTATCAGAGCTGTCACCAAGATACTAGCGCTAGTTTTTGGTCTTAAGCTCCAAAATTATGATTTTCTTCTTTATGTTTATCTTTAGAATGATTTGATTCTCTTCTGTCCAGTTTAATTTTCTGATTATTTCATGAGGAATGTTGATTCTGTGTTGAAGATATTTTGTTTTGTTGTCTTTTCCAAGGTATGTTCTGTGTTGCAGTTTGACTGATTTCACACAGTAAAACATTAATTATTTTAAAAAGGCCAAAACATAAGTAGATGAGAAATCCACAGGTTAGACTTTATGAATATGAGGTCTGACCTTATGTACTATTTTTTGCAGGCTGGATTCTATCTCATCAGATGGCTTGTGGTCAATCTGGTTAATCACACCTACAAAATCATTTATGATCTCGTCTTTTGTCGATGTATTCATCAAAACTATAGATCTGAATTCATACCTAAAAACATCACTATACAATATACCATATGCCTAGTATGAGTACGAATTTAACCTAAATCTATATAGTTTAATCAATAATCATCTCTGCCAGCAGGATATGATTTTCTCACATTCTTGATAATTTCTGCCAGTCTTGCGTTCATCTCATCATAATCATAGTTATTCATGTCTAGAATAGATCGAAATTCCTGAACGAATTTTTCCTTATCTTGAATTGTCAAGATGTCACAATAAATCAGAAGGGATTGATAAGTCTTGATAATTTTCAGATTTACTTGTCTGATTGGTATTTTTTGACAATCCAAAATACTGTAAGTATCATCAGCAAAAACACCAAAGTATGACTATCCATGATTCTAAAATTCCATCAAATATCAGATGTTCTGCATCAGGTGGTTTCGGATTCAAAATATTTTCATCAATTTCAGGTAATGTTGCAGATGCTTTCCCATTCCAAATGTTAGTTGCAGTAATGTTTAGCTCATCTAATTGATGTTTTTGTGGTACTGAAACTACACAAGTGTTTAGAGATTTTATATTGAAGCATTCTAGTAAATCTTCATCACTAATTGTAACGTCATTTATCTTCAATGACTCTATTTCTCCAAAGTTATCATCATACTGATACAGCAAAACTCTGGGATTTGCCTCGTCTCTTTTGATGTCTAATATGTTATCATCATTCATGTTTATCTCATAAGAGTAGTCAATTGAAAAATCATACCATGTCTGATCAAACGTGTTTGTAATTTCATCGATTCCATTATTTGCAGTGATGGATATGGTAAATGGTGACAGTGCATCCAGACCAGTTGTCAACGGAATAGGCAATATTGCATCTTCAGTATCCAATAGATACTTGTCTGAAATATCAGTCACATCATCGTTTGCAAACGTTTGATCTACTATCGTATCATATTGTGTAAATGATGACAGGATTCGTCTAGTTTTGTCTATTGATACAGAACCAAAACCAGAATTTTCAAGATCATCTAAAACGTAGATATCATGTCCATTGACTATGGCAATAGAATTTTTGTCAATGTCTAGACCGGTTATTATTTGGGATAATCCGTCATCTTGGGTATCAAACAGAATCTTGTCATGCATATATCCGTCAATATATTGTGTACCTGGAATATCTAATCTAGGTATGAGTTCCAATTTGATTTCAACTGAATCATCTTGATTTGTGTCTGCATCAAATGCTGTTACACTCAAGGTATTGTGAAAAAATGATTCTGGATACATGTATTCTGTGTTTGTCAGATGAGTAACTTCATGTCCTGCAAAGTATGATGATTGCAATGTATCATATACGGTGGCATTCTCAAACTTTGGAATGTTCAGTACCGGATCCACTAGAACATCATATAGACCTGGATACTCAAATTTGATTTTGCCGTAACCTGCTTTGAGAAAGTTTGCAGTCTCATGCTGTACAACTTCAAAAGGTACTACGTTTGGAAATTCAGTTGGAATCAATTTATCTGTAATATCTTCAGATATTTTTACAGGTAATTCGTTAGTTACAATTCCAACATCATGTGCCTCATCCCATATCAAATCCATACTATCAGAGTAATCTGTATCAGCTACAGTGCCATCTAGCAGTTCGTATTTCCAAGGGTCCTCGCCCCAAGTTGAATAGAAATAATCATTAATTTTAGAACGTCTGTCCTCATGAATACCTATTTCATCATCAGGATTTGCATCTGTACTCTCAGAGCCAAAATAGTGTAGTGCAACACCCATCCTATCATGAATGGCTAGTCTTTGGTCATCGGACAATACAGGATACACATATGCGTCATAGATTGGCTCGTATTCCACAACTAGAACATTTGTTGAGTTGATGTTCTGATCAATCTGCGGTACAATGTTGTAAAGCGTTGTGGTATATTCAATTTCATGCTCTCCAATGTCAGCAAGGGATGTTGCATTGTACACTGTGTTACCATCGCCATAATCAAACTCCCAAGTCCATGGTTTGAATCCTGGAATCTCCATTGTGTTGATGCAGCTTGCAGATTCACAAAAGAATTCATCTTCTAAGACTAGAGGATCATGACTCTTTTCAATCTCTACAAACAAGGTTCCAACTCTATCATTTTTCCACTTGTATAATGGACTGTGAACAACATTGATTGCATCCCAAACGTAATAGGATTCATCAAGATTTCTAGATATGTGACCATCTTCTTCTGTGAACTCGTATCCGACGGTCTCCATTGTGACTTCCATGTTTGGCTGTATTACATTTGGAGAATAGCTTGCAGATGCAGTCCTTGTAGGCCATCCACAAACCCACTTTGTTCCTGCCTTGTTGCAGACGTATTGTTCAGCTGAAGCTCTCTTTGATATTGATGCTGAATCTAAATCGTCAAAATCAGCTGGAATTACTGCAGTGCCAGAGTTTGATGCAGCACCATATGTCCCACCAACTGTGTCATCTTCAGAATCATGTCCATGTATCTCACATGCAGGCCCGTTTGGAACATCAATCAAGGTAGTAGATTGTAAAGGACAGGGTTGGAAGTGACGGCATCCTTCAATCCAAGTATTAATTTCGTAATCAAAGGCATCAGCAGGATAAAATGTCTTGTCTGGATTGTTTCTGTGGTAGATGTTGTGATGTGATGATTTTATTGTAATTTGTACATTTACCCAGCATCTTTCTTTGTACAGGTTGTCAGTTGATACTTCATCACTTCCTGATCTGCGAAGAGTTTCAAACAAAATTATTTCATCAGCATACGCTGTACTATTGTACAATATGGTCACATTGCCAAATATCAATAATGTAGCTAGAAATATTCTGGATTCCACAAAATAGAATAAGCATTTCTTAAAAAATAAAAAGAAAAAAGTTATTGGATTGGGTTTTGCTGTTCTGCAGTTAGTTGGCTCTTCCAAGAATCTGGAAGGTTTTGAACCCAGCCATTATAGGGCAATGGAATCGTTAACACTCCTTGTCCTCCCATGCCATCACTTCCTATTATTGTATCATCAATGGCAGTACTTGGCAATGAGACCAACGCTACACGACCCGCAATCTGTGCATCTGATGCATCACCGTTGTTGTCAGGATCTGCATCTACCACAATTAACTCATTTGAGAACTTGCTTGAGACATATGCATAGTATCCTCCACCTTCCTTTGCTCCAAACTGGACTCCGTGGCATCCAGGATCACATGGAAGCATTGCAACTAACTGATCTGTGTCAGTGTCTAATATGGTGATGGTTCCAGTTAACGTATTTGCAGTAACCATATAGTTGCCATCAGGGCTCACTGGGGTCTGTATTGGCAATGCACCCACCGGGCCGGTTATTGTACCGCTGATTGGGTCATAGTCTGCAATCAGGTTGACTGTACCAAGTACATCTCCAGAAGAGGTCTCAATTACTGTCATGGTGCTGTCAAGTAGGTTTGCTACATAGTATTTGCTTGAATCAGGCATCATACCAGTTGCAATGGGATGAGAACCTGCATCAGTTATTGCAGTAACAGAGTCTGAATCAAAGTCATAGATTGTTGAATCAGAGTCAAGCACATTGGGTGTTACCATTGTTTGTCCGTCATGGCTCATCCAATGAGCATGCGGATGTCCTCGTCCGATGTCAATCTCTCTTTCAACTCCTTTTGCCAAAGGTTTTAGCTCAACTACAGACCTGCTGTCCTCCTCACCGTTTAGTGTAACGTGAATATGGTCAGTGTCAACCCTGGTCATGACATGAGCAGGAGACTCTCCAACGCTGATGTTTTTGACAAGCTTTCCAGTTTCCCTGTCAAACACCGTAAGCTTGGAATCAAACCACTGTGTTTGGTATATCAGGTTCTGGTCTCTGTCAGTCCACATGTTGTGAGGATTGTTCATCTCAATCTGTGGCAGCGATACCTTTCTTTCTGGCTCCCATGTCTGTGCATTAATTACAGTAGCAGTACCAGGTTTGTCTTTTCCTGATGTTAACTCAAACTGAGTATTTACCCATACCTCACCAACTCCAGGAGTTGAAGGATTAAACAAGCCTTCTAGGGCAATGTCATTTCCATACCTTGCATCCAATACCGCAGGCAGATTAACCACTGCTCCGCCAGTTATTCGGACATCCACATCTGGGTATGTCACATGCCATGGTGCAGGTGATGTATAGTCCTGCCAGTTGTCAGGGTTTGTCGCAATAAAGAATGTCCTCAACAGTCTTGTTGCAAGATCACTGCTTGTAGGAACCGTAATTCCATTGATTGTAGTTATCTCCTCTCCAAGATCAAGTCCTGCAGTTGAAGGATCATCAACTATTACAGCGCCAAACATGTATGGATGAATCTGGCATGTAAACACGTAAAGGCCAGGAGTCTCCAAATCCACCTCTTCACTTCCCTTTTGGGCTTCGGTTTCAAAAGGCATGTTTGCAGCACCTGTAGGATACAGCAAGCTGGTGTATGTGTGAACCGTGTTTGACTCTCCTCTAAACTTTACCTCTACGTCAGGACTTGCCACTGCAAGGGAACGAGTTCCTGCAATATCATTGCCAGTGTCAAACCAGTGTCCTGGGGTATCAGTAACATCAAACTCTATGCGATCATCTCCTCCGCCTGCCTCTGCATTATTAATTGGACTAATTGTGAACAGTGCTATAGTCAGTACAGATAGTATCGTTGTAGTAAAGTACATCGATTTTGTCTTCTTTGTTAAAGTCATTGGAGTAGGTACCAATGATCAAGATTAAAACGAAAAGACAAATCCCACAATGTAGGACTCACATAGTGAGATCTACATAAACTATAAAGTAGAATTTGTGTTTAACCCTTAAAGCCAATTTGCCATCTACTAATCATATCGGCATCTAAAGTGATTGTATTTGATTATTACAAATGAAAAATTCAAACAGGTTTTGTTGACTGCATTGTCTGATGAAGACATTGTCAGAATATTCAATTCCACCAAACAAAACTCAAAATCTGTACCGGCATTGATGAAACTACACAACATTTCTCACAGCACAGTCTACAGGAAGATAAAGTGGATGCTAGAGAACAACCTGCTGGTAACTGACAGGATCGAGATAAGAGAGGATGGCAAGAAATTCAGCTTGTTTAAGAGTACGATAAAATCCATCAAGGTAAACTATGAGGATGACAACGTTTCTGTTGAAGTTGAAGAGAACACAACCAGGCTGGATCTTGCGGCAAGGGAATTTTTTTCCATGGAGGAATAAAAACAGATGACATCATCAGGTTTTGATCTGGCAAGTGGAATTTTGATTTTTGCCGCAGCCATTGTGCCCATCTATTTCAGTATCAGGCTCAAAAACAATGATCTCAGGATTCCGATGGGTGCACTATCGGTATTTGCCGTAATTCACGGACTCTACCATGTTTTGGAGGTTTTACACTATGAAATTGCAGCTGAAACAATTGTGGAGCCACTGTCTTATGCTGTTTTGATTGTTTTTGGATTGGCGTACCTAAAAACACGAATTAATGCAAAAAGAAGTGTTGATGCATGATTGACTTTCTAGTTTTGATATTTAGCAATGTCACCTTTTTGCTTCTTTTGGCGACATTGACAATATTTGGCATACTTGCAATACAGCACAGAAAAATCAAAAGTTTCCAATTTCAGATTTCCATGGTATTAACAATACTGATAATTTCAGAAATAATTGACGTAATGTTTGATTTTGAATATATTGAAAATCCGTTGTTGGAGAATTTGGGTTCATCCATTCATGTCATATCGATGGCAGGAATTGCTCTTGTATTTTGGGCAAGGTTTTATCGCTCAGTAAAAGCCAGAAAGAAGTTTGTAGATGATATATCCGAATAAAAAAATACCATTATTGCTGATTATTATCCCCTGTTTTCAGAAATGACAAAAGACGACTTTAGTATTGGCAGTCTCTCCCGGACAAACCTCTCATCATTGTCATAGTTCATCTCATAGTCCAGGTACAATTCGTCTTCAGATGGTGTGAACTTGTGGGAACAGCTTGGACATCTTATTCTCATGAAATGATATGACTCAAATCAATAAAAGCGACAAAACTCAATTTGTCAATTTGGGTTTTGACAGTTCTGCTGCCAAATATGTTACAAAATTTTCCTCATCTTCGTTTTCGAAAACTAGTTTATCTATGGTAACATCAGTTGTTTTAGAACAGCGAGAACATTTTAGTTTCATAGAATGATATATTTGAAAATAATAAAACTGAGATAACAACTCTCAGACTCAATATTCTCAAGAATCAAAGATTTGTTTTGAGATTTATCGATAAATTAAAAAATTTATGAATATCTTAAAATATCATTATTTATAACAACAGTAATGAGTAGTGGAGATTTTTCTTCAATTCTAGTCACCGATATTATGAGTACTCCATTAATCTCTGTAAGTCCTGCAACTACTGCACTTCAAATAGCAAAGATGATGGAACAAGGAGAAATAGGCGCAATTATTGTCAAAGAAAATGAAATTCCTGTTGGAATTATTACTGATAGGGATTTTGCAACAAAAGTTGCCACAAACAGTCTTCCATTTGATACTCCAGTTGAAAAAATAATGTCTTCTCCACTAATTACGATTAATCATGACGAATCAATATCTTCTGCAGTAAAAATAATGAGTAGCAAAAAAATTAGAAAACTTGCCGTATCTGAGAATGGTAAAATTACTGGAATAGTCACTTCCACTGATATAGTTAACCACATTGCAAAATAGCTAAAACATATTTTGTTTTTCTAAGAAACAATAATCTTCTTCAAGAAAACCAATCAGTCCTAGAACTGTTATCACATAAAATCAGATTCATACACAACAAATCAATTTCTTAAAATCATCAGTACTAATCTCAGTCACAGCTCTTACACAACTGCCAGCTTCTCTTTTTGAGTATGTTTAGTAGTGTACTATCATCATAACTAACACAGTACATGTTTCCATCACACTTTGGACATGAAATTGGAATGTCTATCTTCATATGTTATAGATAACGTCAAAATATCAATAAAAGGAACAAGAATAACTAATAAATCGTTCATGGCTTTTCAAAACACAAATTATTTTCCAGCAATGGAATTGGATATCACTGTTAATATTGAACCCTTTTTGAGCTGAATTGTTATGGATCTTAACAGAATTTTGGTTCCTGTTGATGGCTCAAAAAAATCCTTCGAGGCGCTAGACAGGGCAATAACTCTTGCAGGCTTTACCCATGGGCAAGTAACATGCATCCATGTGATACCACATGTTCCAGAAGGTGTCCCAGAACAAAAGCATTTGATAAGCAATTACAAGATGACGGAGAAGCACTGCTCAAAAAGGCAACAAAACGTGCAGGAAACAAAAACGTCAAGTTTGCCACAAAATTACTTAGGGGTTCCCCAAGCCACGTAACCCTAAATGTTGCAAGAAATGGCAAGTTTGACCACATTGTAATGAGTACCACTGGATCAGGAACTGCAAAAGGGGACATGATTGGAAGTGTCTCAAACCATGTCCTTCACAAATCCAAGATTCCAGTATACTTGATCAAATAACGTGAGTGATAATGTCGTACTTGCATTCCATTTCAAAAGAACCAATAACAACTGACAAAAACTCTTCGTTGTCTCATGTGATTTCTGAGCTTTCAAAGAATAACATCAGCAGACTGGTAATTACAGAAGAAGAGGATTCTCCTGTTGGGATAATCACAGAAAAAAACATCGGGTTGTTTTTGTTAAACGATGATACTGAAAAGAACCTTGATGACATTCCAGTTTCCCAAATTATGAATAATCTCATGTCTGTGCACGATTCGATGAATATAGAGAGTTGTGTTGAGATGATGCTTGATAAGAAAATTGGTTCATTGGGAGTTGTTTCAAACCGCAAGAGACTGGAGGGGATAATTACAAAGACTGATCTTGTTGCCCATTATATCCAAAATTACAAAGGCCAACACAGTGTTGGTGATGTCATGACAATATCCTATGTTTCAATGAACTCAGAAGACCATCTCAAGGATATAGTATCAAAGATGGTTGATGAAAAAATTTCAAGATTATTTCTGAAAAACAACAGCAGTAATGATCTTGAGGGCATACTGACATTTCGAGATTTATTTAATGTCGCATTAGAGCAGGGAAACTCTGACAGCGTACTAGATAACTCTGATCCTGCAATTTCTGTATTCTTTACAAGAAAGGGATTTCTCTCTGACTCTGGCTTTGGAAAGACCATTCAGGCAAAAGATGTAATGAGCAGGAATGTCATTAGCATTGACTTTGAAGAGGATTTGGCCCAGGCATGCAAAATCATGATTGAAAACAACATCAACGGGTTGGGCGTAAACATCAATGGTAAACTTGGTGGAGTTGTAAGCAAGACAGATGTGCTAAAGGCAATTTACCTGGACAAATAAGCAAAAAACATGATGATGATGTGGGAAAATAGCATACATTTGTCCTTTTAATATTCTGAAATAATATAATCAAAAAAAGGAATACTGGATTTTTTATTTTACAACCAGTACCGATGCTTTTGCGGCATGAACTACGTGGTTTGCTACGCTGCCAAGTAGTGATTGTTTTACTCCTGATAGACCTCTGCTTCCTATAACAACTACATCAAACTTGTTATGGTCTGCATATGTAGATATTGCAGAACCCACATTGCCGCTAGTTATTCTTTCTTGAAACTCTACTCCTTGACTAACTGCCTTTCTTCTTGCGCTCTCCATGATGGAGTCTGCCTCTTTTTTGATGTTATCTCGAATGCCTGCAGTCATTGGAGAGGCACTTGGAATGCTTGAGGGTGTTACATACAATCCAGTTATTGAGGCATTAACTGAATCTGCCAAACGGATTGCTTGATCTAGACCTCTGTAGGAATTTCTTGAACCATCCATAGGAACCAGTATTTTGTTAATTGAACCAGCCATTGTTCCTTTACCAAATTTTTTTAATTTAAGTAAGGATTATGATTCTCGCTTATGATAAAAACTCAAGAACAACCAACAAAATTTGATTCAAAACTTACAGCGTTGACCGTACTGCATGCAAAATGTAACTGGTATCAAAGGCCTCGTCAATGACATCTAGATTGCCTTTCTCCAGGATTTCTTCATTTGCAAATCTGATTAGTTTTTCGTATCTATTATTAGTCATTTTATTTTCCCTTGTGTATCTAACCATCAATCAAATAAATTCATAAAGAATTCTACTTTTTTACGGTATCACTCATTACTGAATTAGTCAAATCATATTCTCCTTCTTCAGAATAATTTACTGCGTGATTCATATTATTGGAAGTCATATTATGACATTTTCCTCTTGACAGAGAGTGGGGATTTCTCCTGAGAAAATCAAACTAACAATAGTTTTTTTGTTATCTTAAGACTCTGTAGTGTAATTCAACTAGTTTATCATATGATATGGTTTTTACTAATTCAAGATTTGTTTCTTTTTGTATGTTCTTGAACAATGGTATTCCATTTCCAAGAACTACTGGGATAATAGATAGTATTATTTCATTTACTATTCCATGATTAACAAAAGACGAGATGATTTTCCCACCTCCAACTAACCAAATGTTTCCATCCAAATCAGGAAGAATATATTTTACAAATTTATCAACATCAGATACAAACTCTACGTTTTCATCTTCTTTTGTTTTGTCGTTGTTTTTTCTAGTAAATACAAAAGATTTCTTGTCTTTGTAAGGGTACTCTCCAAATGTTAGTACCTGATTGTATGTTGTTTTGCCCATAACCACTGTATCTATGGTTTTGTAAAATTCATTGTATCAAGATGTGCCACTTTCTGGAAGCCAATCTATATCTCCGTTCTTTCTTGCGATATATCCATCCAGACTTGAGGCTATGTACAATATGATCTTTTTCATAGTGGTGGTTGTTGTGTTATTGATTATAAGACAATAGGGCTAATCATTTGGACTTTGACAGATTCTCTCATGAATTTTCTTAAACTAGGAACAAACTTTTAACAAATTATGACAACTGTTACCATCTAATGGATTCTAGTAGTCATATTTGTAAAGAATGTAAGATGAAATTTGCCAATCAAGAAAGATTAGATAGACACTACACTAAGGCTCATCCAAAGAAGAGAAAATTTACTAATCCTTCAGAGTATTGGACTGATCATGTTGGTGGGATTTAATCCAAAAATTAATTCACTATGATTTTGTCAAAAGTTATCTTGATAAGATCTTATTTTAACAACTTTATTGAAACTTTCCTATGGACTTTGAGAAATTTTATGAAAAAATAATGAACATAGACGAGTCAATCCAGTATGCCATAATTATGGCCAAAAATGGCGAGAAGATATGTGGAGGATACAGAAAAGGAATGACTCCTATACTTACAGAAGACGAATTGAAGATGGTCCACTTTTATGCCGTACAAAGATGGGATACAAGAAAAAACATCGAATACAGAATCGGAAAGAACAGATATTCCATGGGTGAATACGAAAAGATGAAAAGAATGTCGTTTCCCATAAATGACAACTATCTTTTGATGGTTCACACCGAAATGAAAAATGATCACCAGAAAATCATTAATGAAATACTGGATTTGATCAATAATATTTCTGATAACTAGATCATGGTCTGCCAAGGTACATGTCACAGGTATAAAATCACCAAAGGAAAACAAGATGATTCCTGGTACAAGAAAGGTGCCAAAAGATGTACCATATGTTCAATTTACATAAAATGGGAAGGATTGTGGTGTCCATGTTGTGGATACATGTTAAGAAGTAAACCAAAAGGTAACCAGTACAGGAAAAAAACAGAAAAATCTAGAATCTAGATTAAAATACCTAAAATTCAATTCTAATGTATTGTCTGAAACAAGACCACAATCATCATCACTTTCAGTATCTGAAACCATGGAAAAACACACCTTGAAGATGATAAAGAGATTAGAATCCCAAATGCCCCTACATCAAATCATTTTCTGATTATTCCAGAGAATACATGAAATTATTAGAGGAAATCTATGACATTGGTTATACTATAGAAAACAAGATGTTTGGGAATTTTGGTATGGATGAAAACTCCATCAGTGTATTGGATAATTATCTGGAATCATACTCAAAATTTTACACATTTCAAATTGATATGTCAAATGAATTCTTTAAGGGATATCTTAACATGAGATTATCGATGATGGAATCATACAACAAGTTTTTGAAGGAATTCTCTACAAACTTTAGAAATAATACAGATACGAAATGACAGAAATAACAACAATAAAAGAAAAAAAGGATTAGAAATTAGGTTATAGTATAATTGCGAACTTTTCTGTGAACCACACCACTGAACCAAAGAATCATAATTTTGGGCCAAATTCGTGCCTAGATAGGCCCTTTTGTTAAATAAATTATTCTGAAAATGGATCCTGAGTTTACTGATGGTCAGTAATTGACTGACGGTCAGGAACTTCCTGATCCTGGTTAAATCAGATTTTATTAGAATATTTTATGGGTGAAACACTACGATATGTCAAAAATGTCTGGATGGAAGGAAACAACACATTATGCTTTGGGATTCCAGCTGAAATAGTCAAAAAGATGAATCTTGATCATAACAGCTACTTGTTAGTTGAACTTATTGATGATTCTGTCATTGTAATGAAAAAACATGATCCACAGTTTACAAAAGCTGAAATCAATAGAGTAATATCACATCAAGACAATACAAGTAAGAAACCAATTACAAACGAAGAGAAAAAAGAACCAGAAGAACCGTTTGTAAACCCATTAAAAGATCTTGAACTGTAAACATAACTTTGTAAACACAATGTTAAACAACAAACACCTTGACATTTTCAGTATCATCAATCTGTTTGTCATAAATCTCTTGTAGTTTCTTGCTAGTAGACCACACATGACACATGTCAAATCCCATCTTGGACCATTTCTTCATGTTGTATATGGCATGTTCTGGATCCTCCAACACAATAGATGTGTCTAGAGAAATCTTCAGGAGAGATTACTGCACAGTCATTATCAGTTGATTTGACCAAATCACCGTAAATTTCCTGATTTTTAGCCTCAATCTTGTTGAAATATCCAATATTGAGACCAATTTTACTAGTCTGTTTTGATGGTAGTGATACATTTCTTGTGATTTGAAGATTTTTAGTGATGGTAGGATTTGGTAGGTGAATGAATAATGATAATTCTGATGGATTTAAAATCAAAAATGGAAGAGGTTTTCTTGTTTTGTACTCTCCAAAAATTATGGACTGCTCAAAATAGTCCTTGATTGCTCTTTCTAGATATTTTCTAGGAGATGGCAGCAATCTTAATTCAAATATGGAGATTCTCTGAAATCTCTTCTTTGTGTTGTTTATCCTGATTGGACAACCAGCTCTATTTGATTTGATGTTGTAAAATTTAGAATAGTTATAGTTGTATGTGGTAAGATGATCATGGTTTGATTTTATATCTTCAAATGATGAGATTGATTCTGGTAAATTGTTGTTGTTTTCTGATTGTACCAATCCTCTTATGCTCATCATGACGTGAGAGTCTTGCATCTTTTGTGATGTGTTCGATTGCAATTCCTTGTAATGATTGTAAAAGTCCAAACCGTTTTCAGGATTCTCATATGGTTTTTTGTTTTGTAGTTCTTCAATCCATGTTCTGTATTTTTTAGTAGTTACTGTCTTGATCTTTTGATTTAGTCTGCTTAGATGTAACTTGAGATATGGTGTAAAGTTGTATGGTGCAAATACAAACTGTATCCAGGCTTTGTCAGATAGTTGTATCGTATTTGCAATTCTAGTTATGATATGATGAGAATTTGTTTTATCAAGAGCAGTAGAATAATGGCCATGATATGTAGAAACATCAAATGTTTGGTATTGTATCTTGGTAGGATGATACCACTTTGGTGTTATTCTATTCAAATTTACAAATGATGTATTGGGATACATTACATTAAATGACATCTTGAATTTTTCTAGATCTTCTCTTGTATGCGAACACAGTACTATCTGCAGTTGTTTTTGTGATTTGTCCCACCAAACCTCAAAGGAGCGGATTGGATTGTTGTATGGGTTTTTGGATGACTGTCCTGAAATGTTTGATGCTGCAAGTATGGCCTGTTTCACATCCGTTGTTATTGGAACTATAACCATACAGCACGAGATTGTTGATTTATCTAAAATTCCAAGAAATTCCCAAGTTTTGTCCATCTGTCCTCTCTGTTTTTGAATGTTTGATAGGCTCCAGTATTTTGTTCCCAAAATGACTCAAAATCTTAGACATGAAATTTAGAAAAATTTGATAATAGATGGACATTTTTGGGCCTCCCAATTCAGCTGCCATTTTTGTAGAATTTACCATATCTACCATTCCTATACAATAATTTTCTGTTTGGTCAGAAAAAACCACTACATAATTTGTAGCTGATGTCTCTTGTTCCATGATCTGAGTATTGAAATCTTCAATCATATGACATAACTACGTCAAATTAAAAATTAAAGATTAGATTATTTTCACTAATATTTATTTGGTTTTTTCAAATATATCTTAAAATCTATTAACAAATCCTGCAAATCTACTAAAATATTATTTTATCCAAAATACCTCATGATGAGAAGACATCTTATCTGCTTCTTTTCCCAAATCACAGTTGATTAGTACAAATGCCTTTCTCAATTATCATCAAAACCTCATAATCACTCATTATATTGTGCAATAAGTAAACTGAGAAATCCGTATATTTTTGATGTAAACACAATAAAAATTAAATAAATTTTGACCAATATTATCTATTTGCAATAATTTTTAAAATATTTGATTTATACAGATTTTCTTTAGATCACCCAGAAATGTAAATCTAATTCAATTTTTTGACATTTGTTCCTAAATGTTGAACCTAAAGAAGCAATTGTTTCCATTATTGCAATACTAACATAGCAAATATGCCAAAATAAAGCTGTCAGATTAAAAATATAGTTAATGCTTGCTTCTTTGAAAATTAATTCATGGTACTAGAAAGCATTCTATTTTCATTTTGTTTTACTTCAAATGCATGAGAACATCTCTTGCATACTAACAACATGGATTCCGTTAATTCCAATTTAATGGAATGCCCATCACTTAAACACAAAGGACACAAATTGAAATTATCAGTATCAAACAACATTTTACAAATTTCAATCAATACATAAGACTATTGAATCTATTTTATTGTGAAAACTGGTATTATTATCCATTTCTAAAATTATAATGACAATCACAGTTACAGTTTATCTCGCATTTTATTCTCTTACAATCAATACATGGTTTTTGCTTGTAATAACTCAAGTCGCTTGTTTTGTATATCAGCAATCTCAAAAATAAAAACTACTTGATTTGATACCTGAAAATGTGTTTATATAATTTCTTTTAATCTCAAAAATATTTAAAACAAAATGGTATTATCTTTTACCTCCTTTAGTAGATCGTGGTATCTAGCCCTTACAGTAACATTGGTTACTCCAGCAGCTTCTGCAATTTGCATTTGAGTGATATTTTCTCTGTTATAAACACATGACAAGTACAAAGCAGCAGATGCCACTCCTATGGGATTTTTTCCAGAAGTGATCTCCATTTCTCTTGCTCTTAGAAGCAACTCTATTGCATCCAGTCTAGTCTTTTCTTTCACTCCAACAGAGGATGCGAGTCTTGTGATAAAATCGATTGGATCATAAGTATCCAAAGTCAGTTCTAAACCATTAGCTAAAATTCTGTATGTTTTCTGAAGATTTTTTCTTTTCACATTGGCAGCATCTGCAACGTCTTTTAGAGTCCTTGGAGTATTGGTGGACCTGCATGCAGCATAAATGGCAGCTGAAATAAGTACTGGCTTGCTTCTACCGTTTGTGAGATTGTGAGATACAGCTTTTCTATACATCTGTGCAGCTTTTTCTACTACTGATTCTGACAGGTTAAGCTTGGCTCTTATTGCATCAAGCATTATAAAAGGCTCAGTATACTTTTTGTTTCGTTTTGATTTGGAATACATATCCCATTTTCTCAAACGATAAAATTCCTCTCTAATCTTACCTGATAGTCGTTTACCTGATGAGTCAGCATTTCGTGAATGGATTATTGTTGACAAGCCCATATCATATAATGACAGCTTCAGTCTTGGACCAACTCTGCTGTTTGAGATATTATCTCCTTTTGTAAATATGCTATTTTCGTAACCTCTTTCTTCAATCTTTTCTTCTAGTACTATTCCGCAGGCTGCACACATCACTTCACCTGATTCTGTATCTGTAACTAGCGGACCCTTGTTACATGTATCTTGTGAACATTTATTGAAAACCTCTTCAAGATATTCTTCCACACATTACTTGGGTCCTTTTCATTAATAACATATTTTTTAACAGAGCAAAAAATGCAAATATTATGTATTGTGGTTTTAATGTTAGATTTAGGTTCCTCAGTTAGATCTATTACCTATAAATCTCTGATTGTAATTCTTTATCAAGTTAAATGGACAAGTTACTAACCTTTTTGAAAATTTGTCTTCTTTTTTACAATAATTTGAATAACTGTAAATCAAAAACAAAACAACCTTTAATTTTTTAAATCCCTTTTAAGACTTATGACTGTAACTACAAAAAAAGAGAAAGGATCTTCACAATCCAAAATACTGTTTGCTAATAACGACGTTATAGATGCTATGAAACAAAGTTTTGAATTCTGGCATGATACTCATGTCAAAAAGAATAACAATAATGCTTGATGACGAAATTGCTGCAAAGCTTAGAGGCATTCAGGCACAACAACTGAAAAAATCCGAAGGCTCTGTCAGTTTTTCTAACGTGATAAACCAAGTACTATCTGAAGGTCTAAAAAAATTCAAGTGACGACTTGCATCTGTCAATCGTTGTAAGATAACAATCTGTCAATCTATAATCAAATCTGCCAACATGATGATATTACTGTAAACGGCTAAATGAGCAAAAATTGACTCTGATCGAATCAAAATTAAATCGCTTGGTTGAAATTATCTAAGACTAGTCGGTATTTTCATGATAGGCACATGCCATAAATGTAAAGTTGGACAAGTAGAGACGTTTCTCACTGAAGTGTTATTAAATGAGATAGGCGTGACTACAATTCCTCTGTGCGAAAAATGCAGGAGGTAACTACCAGGCATGATAGGACTTTGTCGCAGATGTTATTCATCAGGAGTATCCGTTGCATTAGATGAGGATACGTTTGAGGCAGTATGTGACATATGCAGAAAGATCTGAGTTATGTCTCAACAGGATCTAGACGAAGGGTGCGAAAAATGATTCTTGAAATATCTTTTCACGAACCACTACAAGTCATGCTATATTGTGGATTTGAACACTTGGTCCTATACCCAAGGATTAGAGTCCCAGTCCTCTATGGGAGTGTTGCTTATTGACTTGCTGTCCTTTATGGCATCTAAGAGGCACTCATCAGAACAGTGCGTGAGCCACTGATAGTCCATCTTTTTGTTGCAGTTCTGGCACCTGTCCCCCATGAGGTGCATCCAGTTTTATCTAATATAAGAAATTCTACAAATTGTATAGTTTGTAATGCAGTCCTGGTTTTGACTGTCTCAACTAAGAATATGCAGTATTATAACTTGTGTCTGATTTGGTTCCAAAATTTGTTTACTTTTTTTCAATAATCTTTACAATGATAAAGAAATTCGAGAATCAAAGTTATTTTTTATTTTGTTGATAAGATTCTGATGCAAGCTGATGTTCGTCAAGACATCAAAAAGTTGGAAAAGGATATTTTGCAGACAGAAGATAATATTATAGAATTTTTGAGGTTAAACTATGATGAGGGAATTAAGAAATCGCTTCATCAACTAGAATCTAACTTGAGGTATCTTAGCATTCTTGCAAACGGAGCTCCAATTGACAAAAAAGAAGACAGAAAGATCATGGATTTTTTGAGAACCCATTACGATTACATGAAAAAATTATCCGTCCCTGCATAATGGTTATTTTGTCACTATTCATGATTTTCTGATCAATCATCTGGAAAGAAAACTTTTCATCAAATAACGTACATTATCTATTATGGACTACAAGGCATTGTATGACAAAATCTTGGCCATTGATCCTCAGATTCGATTTGCTACAATTGCAAACAAAGATGGAAAAATTGAACACACTGGACATAGTGAAGGTGTAACAAACGTTCTGACTCCAGAAGAAAGCAAAAAATCACTTCAACAAGCAATAAATTCTTGGAATGCACGTAATGAGCTTTCAGACAAGATTGGGGAAGGCAAATACGTCTTGGCAGAATATGCCAAGGTTAAGCGTATTACAATTCCTATGGGAACAGAACACCTGATCTACCTAACGACTGATGTCAAAGCTGATCATACAAAAATAATTGATGAAGCATTAAAGTTACTGTAATTGACGTCTTCAAAAATTTTCCGGATACACTCATTGTAAAATAAGCTTGATAGCAATATCTTGAAAACCAGGCTTGGAATCCTTTGATTCGTCACCCACCAGCTCTTTTTCATCGAGTTGATGTTTCTATTCAATCAATTGCTATCGATAATTTGTATGATTTCATAAAATAAAAATTGATTTTTCCAGCTAGTTAACATTCATTTATTTTTCAGATAAAAATTGGTATTTTTTTAAAGAAAATAAAAAGCAAACTAAAATCTCTGATTTGTCACAGTAATAGCATCAAATGAGCACCGAACTAAGCCATTACTCAAAACAACTGATTACAGCATTGCTAGTCTTGTTACTTTGGATGCGATAATTGGAACGACCGTAATGCTTTATCTTTACCGTACATGTGATGTCTTTGAATGCTTGTCTGTAAAATTATCTTATTTTGTTGGTCCAATATGAAATATTGCTGACTGTCAAGACATAACAACATATCATAATGTGTGAAAAGAGTTTACCGTCTTACATAACCAATATTCTTGCAGATGGTACATCTCACATTTTCTACAAACTCGACACTTGATGGAGATGTGAGATCTACATTATCTGGAATGTCAATAGTGGGTGTCCCTTTGCAGTACTTACAGTAGAGTTTTTCCCTTCTAAAAGAAAGATTTTGATTCATGACATTGATTGATTTTGAGATTTATAAGATCTGATTCCACAATGCATAGAAAATGTTAAATGAATAAAACAAAAAGCAAACATCCATTCAACATTTCATTGCAGTCAATGTGATGCCGATTGTTTTTGCTTTTTAAAAAATAATGTGTTAAATTTTGTGGAACCACGAGTATTTCTGATTATTTTGCTAATCTTTGGGAATGTGACCATTATGTATAATGATAATGACAGCAAAACATTCATCGCATATGCTGATGAAATAGTAATTGCCGAGTTTCATTCTGTGTCTGGGAGTGATGCTGTATCCACTGACACGTTGTACAAGGAGCGATGCTTTGTCCATGTGCAAATAACAATCAAATCTGCACACCATGGTATCTACCACAGAAACAATCCTGACAAGACGTTTTATCCTGGAGATGCGTTTGTGTATGAAATTAACACATGGACTGAAGGATGCAGACATTTTCAACCTTGTCCATTGCAATCCACTGCAAATCTGATTGGAGTCTCGCACGGCCCTGATTGTGTTATTCATGGTCATGATTCTGAGGATGATCCAACAGGTGGCACATATGGTTCTGCATCAGATGCTGGAACTGCCATCATATCTCCTGTAATTGGGGAATCTGAACCTGTGTCAATCTCTAAGAGGGCATCAGCTGAGCAGTATGTGTGTCACAAGTCAGGCAGTACATGGCATTGCGGATGGCCCACTGTTAGTGCTTTGGCCAGTTACTTTCCATCTGTGATTTTGCCATACCTTGAGGTCGCCATGGAAAAAGATTCATTTGAATTCACAGAAGACGATGGATACATTTCAAGAAATCTTGACAAGTCATACTATGTCTGGGATGCAATCAATGTCATTCACAACCCAATCTACAAGTGGAAAAACGACAGGGTTGGAACAATCTTTGTTGAGATAACAAAAGACTATTCCCCTTTGACCTTGGAAGACGAGTTTCAGTGCGAGCTTGCAAGCTGCACTAACACAATGATCATTTCTGGATTTGAGCCATGGGCTGGAACATTTGATTATGGTGGTGGAAACACGGTGTATAATTCAACATCACTTGATCTAATTGGAAACCACACAATATCATACAACACAAAACTGTTCAACATCGTACCGCAGATTGATCAGAATGACAACTCGACTTCGGCTCTAGTTGTAGAGTATGAGCCAATCTATGATGCATATGTTTATCCAGTTTTGCGAGACGACCAAAGACTTGCCTTTGATGACAGGATGGGAATCGCATTGCATTATTTTGGCTCTGAAAGCACAGATGCAAACCCTGATGATGTGATTGGAATTCATGAAGACAGACGAAGCAAGGCAAATGATTATTTTTATTCTACATGGGGTGCTGACCCGTGGAAGTTTGAACTACTGGATGGTACGGTAGCTAGCACTGAGTATTCTGATGACATTGATCTAACATGGGATGAAGCTCACGATGTTGGAATCATAATCAATCAGACTAACATCAAAAAGAGCGATGAGATTTCTGACAAGCTAATTGCAACCGAGTTTCCTGATGAAATACCTTTTCAAGTTGAACGACACACAACTTCAAACTTTGTAAAGTCTGGATACGGTAAAATTTTCTTTGACTATCCTGGAATTTTAGATGTTGTATATGATGATGCAAAAAAGATTCCAAGATTTGAAAATGCTACGGTGTTTGATACATTACAGTCCAGTCACTTTGCAGGACATGACGTGACACACTTGGCATTTACCGAATACATGTATCCTGAAGCATTTTTTCACAATACTCTAAGAGTCAAGGCAGTTGATTCAGATGGCAACCAGGACAATTCTGTTGAATTATACTTGAATGTTGCGCCTAGGTTTGACATTTCAGGCACGGAACATCTGGACCAGTACATGTATGACAAGATATTCTACGATACTGGCGATGACGGGTTCTCACAGATAATTACTGGTCTTGATATTGATGGTAATCCAATTGTTGTGGTCAATGATGATGACATTTATCCCATGGATGAGAATCACGTTTCTGGATTTGGTTCTATAACTTTGGATAAAACAAGAAGGATTGCGTCATTATTTACGCAGTATGATGTAATATCTTCGCAATCATTCTCAGATAACGATGTCATTGACATTTCTGAAAAATATTTGTTAGACTCTGAAAATGCAAGACTTTCAATACCATTAACAACTGGTTTGCATGCACTGTCGCCATTTTATGTTTCAATTACCGCAAGTGATGGAACCAACGAGATTACTCATGTCTTTGATAATACTTGGCATGACTTTTCTGTTAAATATGAATATCTGGTAAACATGGATGATGATAACGCACTTGACATGAAAAGGGATCCTGCAAATCCTAGAGTGTTACTGTATGCTTTTGATCCTAATTTTGGAGAAATTGAATCATTAAAGATCAACGATAAAATATTTTCTGGTTCGACTCTTTCAGAATGTTTTAAAACAAAATCAAATGATGATGATAACATATGCTTCATGCCAGTGCCTTCAGATTATCTTGATGATGAGTTGAACATTTCTGCCGAGAACATTTGGGGTGGCATTGCAAAAACTACATTGCCTGAACTTGATGATGTTAAGATTAGTCCACCACAAAGAAAAGCTGAAAGCCTGTTGTTTCAAGGAGTTTTTGCGCAATGGATTGCAGTCTTGTTGGGGCTTTCGCTGATTTTATTGATTGGATTTATTGTTTATAGAAAATATCGGGATCAATAATATTGACATCTGTTAAAATAAAAGAAAACACTAAACGCTTATCAATAACTCAAATTATAGTTTGTAGGACTTGATGATTCAAGAAAACAAGGAAGAGCTAATCCAGGAGTTTAGGGAAATTCTAGAGATGGACGACCACGATCATAACGAGATTAACAATAGGTTGGCAGAAATTATCAAAAATGTCAGAAAATCATATGCAGTCGGTCGAGATGACTGGCCTGCATGATGACTGGTGACACATCGCACCAAACATAGGATTGATTCAATAGTGGTATTTTTAGGCGTGTGAATTACATTCTGTATTCGTGAAAATTTCAGCAAAAGTAACTGTAGAGGTTCGATGATGATTGCCAAACAGAATTAAAAAACGAAAAATGACTCGATTTTACAATGATTACTGGAGCTTAAGACCAAAACCGATCAGGAATTTTGATGACAGCTCCACATCTTGGTACATCTAATAACGTGACAATACTATTTAGATAATGCTGTTTATCGATATGAATGAATCATTCTTGAATCTTTTATACAAATTTTGCAAAAAGGTACCATGAACCAATCAAACTCGTCATCCTGGGAAGAAGTACAAGGATTATCTTGGATTTTCATTGACGATAACGAATAATTTCCAATCAAAATCTATAGAGACTACGTATTGTCCTTAAATCAACGATAAATCATACGTCAATGTTATATTGTGAAACTCGATACCAAATCGATGCAGACTGCTACCTCTTGGAGATGCTACAGATGTGCCCTTACTTTTAACAAAGAACAGATAGCTGCCACCCATCACGACATATTCAATCATCCAATACAAAAGATAGAGACCTCAATTCTTAACTAATAATTTCCACTTTTTCTTTTTTTTACTTTTAAAGAAATCCAGATAATTTTTTTGTGAAAAAATTCAGGATTTATCTATCGCTGTCTATTGTAATTATCACAATATTTGGTATTTCATACAATGTCATAATTCCACAAGCGTACTCAATTAACTATAACAAACAGATTGCTGTTCTATATCAAGATGGAATGTGGCATCTGGGAAAGAATTTGTCTGTCGGTGATTCTTACACATACAAAATTTGTGATCCTCATCACATTCCTGATTATTCCTCTGAAAATTATCATTACTTTACCAAAAACCTGGACCACAATTCTAGTCTATGCTATGTAATAAAATTAGATTTTGTCAATTTTCTGTCTTCTGATACTGGTGATCAGATTGATAACCACATTTGGGTGGCAAATGTCTCAATTAGTAACATCTCAGACAATTCAATTAAGCGTTCAATATTTCACATAAACCCTGAGAATTTTGACGTAAAGTCAGCTAGTGCAATTCATCCAGACACCATACAATATGCTCAATCCATAGAGAACACAATATTCTCAATTTTCAAGTATGCAGAGGCGCCTAAACTGCTCAAAGCAGGCTCGATATGGGGAACAGTTACTGAATCCTTGGATTTTGATTCAAACCCCCACATGAAAGTATTTGATGACAGTTTGGAATACTCTGCAACACTGAATATGGTAGATTATAATGATAATTCAATAACATCTACTGAAAAAATATTTTCTAATGTTTACAAGATAGGATATGATGTAGACATTACCAATACGCATGATGATGTTACAACATCATATTTGGTAACTCCCGACATTCCTTTTCCATTATCTGGTGTAAAGTATAGTCCAGTTCATGTAACAAAACCATTCAAAGTGTTTGAATTTGAATTGCTTTCATACGTATCACAAGATGAACCAGACAATATAGAAAAAGACAACGCCATGTCAACAGTAGATATTGTTGAGAATAATGCTGACGAAAACAATCTTCTAGACACTGATTTGGCAGTCAGTGATTTTACAGCTGACTCAAACCTTAGTGATAATACTAATGATGTAATTTCTAATTTCAAGGATACAACAGATGATATTTCTAATCAAAAAGGGTCTGTAACAGATAACAATGTCAATGCACAAGACACTGTCATGTCAAATGATGACATGATAGAAGGCATTATTGATAATAATTTTGATGATGGTGTAGATAAATTAGATACTGTTACAAATCTCGTTGATGCTACCACGAGTAAGGAAAATGAGATTTTTAATTTCTCACTATTTGGAATTTTTATCTTGATAATTGTTGCTGGATTATTCACATACATCAAGTTCAAAAAGATTTCATTAATACACGTGATAAAAAATCATTATTTGCAAAAACAACAAAGAAAGTCATTTAGCAAGACAATTCATTTCAAAAACAAGGTTACAATCAAAATTAACAAAGCTAATCCCAACAATTCTTTGGAGGATACAGAATATTGAGACATGTTGAACTAGTAATATTTGAAAATGATTCTATAATGCATGAGAAGGCGCTACCACTTCCAATTGGAAAAGTGTCGTTTAGACAGCTTGGTATGATACTTGCAGGAATGCTTGCCGCAATGGTTGCCTACTTTGTTACCAAGGATTTCATTGCTCCAGGCGTGATTTTGACCATGTTTTTGGGACTGGGGCTAGTCAACACCAAGATAATGACTCCTGACCAGATGATAAAAGCAAATCTAATGTTTCTGATAAGAGGAACATCACTAAGCAGAGACAAGCCTGAAAACCTGAAAATGAAAAAGACTGCAGTCAATAAGAAACAAACAAAGAGGCAAGCATCTAAAAAAATAGTAATTGCAAAACCTCAAAAGAAATTTTTCAGCAAGCCAATAACTGATCTCATTACAAGTTTGTTTGCAAAAATTAACCAAGGTAAATCGATGAGGCAAAACGAGAAAAGTAATCCCATAAAGATTGAAGTAACAAACAACAGACTAAAAATTACTCCACTAGAGAAAATCTATGATGTTGACTTACTGCAAAATCAGATCAGCATATTATCAGACGGTAAAGAAATTAGCAGAGACTTTGTTACAGTAAATGATAAAGACATAATGATAGTTCCATTGGATAAATGTTCAAATTGTAATGTTTCTATAATTGTAGATGAAGGAATTGAAGAACAACTATGCTAATTATTCTATAAATGAACTAGAGCAAATATTTGAAAAACAAACAGAAAAGATTAGAAAAATAAAAGAACAAAAGGAAAGAGTGAATAAAAATTCACATAAGATATTCGGTGATGTTTACTTGCCCAAACTCTCTGACAAAGACTTGCAAACAAACAAAAAATATCACAAGGAATTACAAAAACTAAATGAACTTCATGATGAAAATTATCAAACATTAATTCAGGTTGGAATTGAACTAAGCAAAAAGAAAAAAGAAAAGTTGGTTTAGTTTAATCTACTGCTATTATTCTTATTTTCTTGTCTTTTTAGTTGTGATTGATTTTGTAGTTGCTTTCTTTGTTGCAGTTTTTCTTTTTGCAGTTGTTGCTTTTCTTGTAGATTTTTTTGCAGTGGTTGTTGCTGTTTTCTTTTTTGAGGCAGCTGCCATTGAAATCTACAAAAGACAATTTCATTTCAACAGGGCTTATGAAAATTAATTGATCATATTGCTAAATTGTTGACTGTAATTTATGCAGCAAATTACTTGAACTTTTTCCTGGCTTTTATCAAATTACACATTATACATTGATGCTGAAAAGTAGAAGTGGTGATCTCAAGGAAGGAGAATCCATTGGTGGATTTCTCATCAAGATCGTAGTTGCACTGATAGGAATCATAATTCTGGTTACTGTTGTGCCTGACGTGCTTGGTGTAGACGTTGCATCCCTTTGTATCAAGGATACTGGACTATTGTCAGGCACAACTGCAAAGCATTGCGGTGATGGTTCGGCCATACTTACTGATACTGTAAAGGACATCTTTGCAGACGGATACAACTTTATTCTGATTGCAGTCGCTGTAGGCCTTATCGCATATGGTGCTGTAAAGTCGGTGCAATACAGAATTGAACCAATTGAGATTGCCAGCAGAAAACAATAGGCAGCAGTAGAAATGAATCCTAGTATCAAGAAGAGATTCCACAAAAGAATCATGTTCTTGATTCTGCTTCTTTCTGCTCTGTCATCTCCTCTATTTTTTTACTATTGGTTTGATTTTGACGTTCCTCTGTTGGTTGTGGCATTACTGTATGCAGTTTGGGTGCTCTCCTTTGTTTTTGACATGGGAATAACACTGCAAAACAGACATCTCATAAAGCAATACGAGTCAAATATTGTGTTTCAAAGTCTTTATGCAAAATTTCATGCTGTAGCTGCCGTATCTATTCAAATGTCAATAGAGAGTTCATTTGTCTTGTTTATGCCATTTTTGTTTGACAAGAATGACTTAGCTATAGATGTTCAGGCAAGTAGCTTGATTGCTGCAATTATTGCTGTCCTACATTTTACTGCGTGGCATCACAACAAAAAGACAATAAGAACACTAGAAAAATAAAAAGAAATCATATAGTATAACACATCCTCAAAAGATAACTACAACCTTTGCCATACTATACCTGACTTGGAACCAGAAAAACAAAAGCTGATTGATGATCTCATATATGAGACAAGCGAAAAACTAGGTGCAATTGCAGAAGAGCTAAAGGCAATAAAGTTTTCAACACTTGATGAACCATCCAAGGAATCAAAACTGAATGTTCTAAGAAAAGAATTTGAAAAGATTTTAGACGAACAGCAAAGACGCGTTTTGGAAATTACAAAAGAAAAATGAGAAATGAATGGATTGTATAATAATACTACATTCTTGACATAATGTTGAGTCGACTTTGCAGACAATGCAATTGTTGATATTATTGCTATTGCAAATATGATGAGGTGTTACTGTGCCAACCCCAGAACACAAATACTCCTAATGATCTTAATCTCTTTTTGTCTGCTTATTTTTTCTCCGCTTTTATCATAATTGATTCTAATATGATGTGAAACTGCATCTATTGGGACAAAATCTCAAAAAACAAAATCCTAAGGTAAAATCAAAGCCAAAACCACAATTTCAATTCAGCTATAGCATAATTCCAACCAACTTTGCCAATCTGTCTGAGACAAACCAGGCTGAAAAACTTGGAAAATTCTTTGATATTTTGAGGGTAATACAAGACAAAATCAAGATTACGCTATCGCGAAGAGGAGTAACAGTTACGGTGGAAGGACATCAGATGGTTATGCCTGTAATGCAGGTTCATCTGGAATCAAATGAGCCGCTAGGAGATATGTTAGAACGGCTAAAACTCGAATACCTTGACAACAGCAGACCTCCACACTACAAAATTATCAGAGAACATCTAAACAAACTAGAAATTCAAACCATTCATGACTTTAAGGAAAACTTTGATGAATCTGCAGTCTCAGCAGAAATTCCAATAGAATACGCCAAATGTTTTACTTTGCATGCAGTGCCATCTACACTGTCGTATGCATATCTTGCAATATTTCTTGCTCTGAATCTGCTACAACTGAAAGTAGTTGCTCATCTAGTATGAATCCGCACTTTGAGCATCTCTGCGAATCTGGCGTGTTCTTCTCTGCACATCTGGGACAATCCCTAAACATTACTTTGGTTTTATTTTCGTCTTCATTTTTTATCCCGTGAAGCTCAAGCAATGCATTTTCAACGTCTTTGCCTGACAAATGAACATACCTTGCTGGCATCTTTGATCCCTTGGACCAGTTTCCAAAGACGCACAGTGTCTGGTCTGATAGTTTCTTTGCAAGCATGGTAAGCTGTGTGTGCCTTATCAGGTAGTTCCATACTCTTTTTTTGATCTGTGCATCTGTTGCACATCGCTTCAGTATCTTTCTCAGGTACCTGTATGACGTTCTTTTTTGTGTTGATGTCTCTGAATACCAAAGGTATGACTTTGGCTCGTTTCTTTGGGGATGCTTTGAGAGCCACTCCAGCAAAGGCTTGAAAGAATATACCAGTGGAACTCGCTTCTTTCCTGTCTTCCCTATTGTGCTGACAAGTATGTATTTGCTCTTAAACTCGATTCCTCCCACACGAAGGTTTAGCAGCTCACCGGGCCTGAACGCTCCTTCAAACATAACCCACAGCATTGCTCTTTCCTTTTCGTTTCTTGTCTTGCCGATAATAGAGTAGAGTTCTTCTGGTGTTAGAAGATCTTCAGGAAGAATGGATACATCATCGTCTTTGTTTCTGTATCTGCTTGGCCTAATCCACGATACTTCCTCAACATAGCCCTCATCCTTGTTGCCAATTTCGCCTGTCTTTGCATAGTGAATAAGGCGCAACAGAGCAAGTGCATATGCTGCCTTGCTTTCTCCGCTGTAATACCTTCCCTTGTTTGTCTTTGTGTTTAATATGGCAAAAAGAACCCGCTCACAGTCTGACTTTGTAGCATCTGCCAGTCTGACTCTGTTTTTGTTGAACAGCTTTAAGATCAGCTGCAACCGTGCACCATAAACTATGATGCGTCCGTCTTCCAGGCCGTTCAAGTGAAGTTTCTCGAGAAATGCAATTCCTACATCTCCTTGATTTGTCTTTTCCAGTCTTTTTTGTAGCATACCACTTGCCTTGAGTAGTTGTGTATTCCTTGATTTTTGACTTCTGGGAATTTTTCTTGCGTATCTGTGAGATTCATTTCCTATTCCTCCAAATACGATTTTCTTTTAAGCCCCAAATTTGACAGGGCATGGGCGCAAGTGTTAGGATGCTCCCGTCGGGATTTGAACCCGAGATCACTGCCTTGAGAGGGCAGTATGCTTAGCCGGACTACACCACAGGAGCTTGTTGAAAAACAATTTCAATCTCAATTTAAAGGAAATGTTTTGACATTGAATCGATTGGTAAAAATTAGTAAGTTGGTTCATTTATACAAAATTTAAAACAAATTATCCTTGTGGATTTTAAAAAACTAATTGAGCAACAAGGTCTTACAAATTTTCCAGTTGGATTGAGTGGTTGCAGAACATCTGGTATTAATTTTGATTTGTGTGATTATGATATTACAATATTTGATGAAAAGTTAGAACCTGACACCTTTATTTTATTTGAAAATAATCTTATTCATATTCATCATGGTTCATTAAAAGAAAATCAATCAAAAATTTTGGTTCAATATGACCAAATGAAAATAATTCAAGATGATTCCTGGGATCTTAGAATGTTCTTATCAAAAATAAAAGAAAAAAGAATGAATCTGTTTAATGACTATGCAAAAAACTGTTTGATTGATTCTCTTTTTTGCTGTGAAAAATGTAAGAGTGGGATAAATTCTTCAAATGTTTTTGCATCTTGCTGGCAAAAATGTGCTTCATTTTATTTGGCTGAAGCAATTTGTGCATTAAATCAGAAAAAGTCATCTCCTTCCCACATGTTAGATATGATGAGAAAATTTGAAAAAAATCCTGTCAACAAAAAAATCTCAACAATTAATGAAACGGTAGGAATAGAGCGTGCTATCCCTACTCTTTTAGAAAGAATGTTGAAATCAACAATGGGCTTTTCAGATATAGTTGAGAAAAACAATCATTCTCAAATCATCAAACAAAAACATGACTTTTTTGTAAAAAACTCCATGTTGTCTGATTGCTACTTTTTCTTGGGATATATCAACAAAGAAAACTTTGTTAAAATCAAAAACACTATAGAGAAACAACCAGATCTGATTCATATCCTAAAGGTCGCCTTTGATGTTGAGGCTGACTCTAACCTATTATTACAACAAGCAAATCTTGTAAAGAAATCATGTAATGAGATATTTAAGATCGTGTAAAGTAAGTCTAGTTTTTTATACTAACCTTTTAAAACAAGGAGGAATACTGACTTAACATGGCAGATCAAGCATGTGGATGCGAAGCAGATAGCGGCGATCCTGATTACTCATGCGATTGTGCAATGCAAGGTCATTGTATATGCAGTGCAGATTGCAAATGTACAACCGATGTTTGTAAAGAAGCTGTCGGACAAATGTGATTCGATAGTTTATTACAATCTTATTTTTTATTTTTAAAAATTATTCTTCTTCCTCTTCTTCTATGCCCCATGATTTTACCAATTCTTTTTGGAATTTATCGGCCTGTTTTTCATCAAGAGCAAAACCACAATTCTTGTGCGTAGGAACTACTGTCATACCATCAAGTTTGAATTCAACTTCAAAAAGATGAACTTTAGAACATTCACACATGTCTGAAAATTCTGTAATTTTCCTCTATATTTGCTTATTTGAATAACCTTTAACTATCCGTGGCGTTAATTTTCGTTGATTTGAAGGCAGCATTTATGGCCATATCATTAATTGCAATTTTGGTCCTAGGATCATTTTCAATACCATTAGCATCTGCACAAATCCCCTCTGGAGGGGTAGACAAAGAAGGATCTTGGTATGCTGGTGAAGGTCTCAAACAAGGAGATTATTTTAGTTATTCAATGTGTCATGTTGACTATAAGGAATGTGCTAATTTTGAATTAGATTTGTGGATTAAAGGAGATAAACAGGTAGGTAGTGAATCAAAATGGCTTGCAGAAGTTGTTGTTTATGATGGTAACAAAGTAGTTGTTGGAGAATTAGAATTAGGTAAAGTTGCACCAGAACCCACAGGAGGAAGTGAGGAACTCGGCCTTTACAGAGGTGCATTCAAATCTTCAGTTGCATGGCTTTCAGCTTTTGCAACCGCTGATGATAGTTCTGGTGGAAAAGGACCAAAGGAATTTACTGCTCAATCTTGGGGTAAGATTGGAAACATTGGTGGCGAGCAAGTAGCTCCTCTTGATCTTGAAACAATCACAGTTGAATCTGGAACTTGGGATACAGTTATAGTTGGATGGCATACTGGTGGACAATCAAGTAGTATTTGGATTGTTGATGACTTTCCTTTTCCTATCAAGGCATCAACTTTTACACATGTTTCTGAAGGAATTCCTCCTCCTGAATATCAATTTGAATTATTAGAATATCGAGAAAATGTTCAGCAGAATCCATTTGAAGGAATTGTTTCTACTGCAGACACTGCAGCCGCAATGGGTTGTCAAACAGATTTTGAGAAAACAGTTAGCATAAAAAAACCAACAAAAAACTTTAGCTATCAAATTCACGCATTTTACGGTCCTGAAAATCCAACTCAAGGCTGTGAAATGAATTGGCTAATCAAATTTATCAGCAAATTTGATGATACTGAATTTTTAAATCAAGTTCAGTATGATTTCTTTCGTGTAGATGACAACTTAACACCATTAAGATCTCTTGCACAAGATGAAGGAAGACCATTTATCTACTCTCCATCAGGGCAATCCTTGCTTGATTTTACAGTGGAATCTGAACCTGGTATTGCCAAGTATGTTGTTTGGGTATATGGTCTAGCACCACAGGGAATTGTTCCATCAACACCAGATGATTATTTACTAATCGAAGTTCCCATATCTCCAGGTCCAGGAGGTGTTTCACCAGAACCTACTCCGGAAGAAATTCCAGAACCAATAAGCAATATCCCTACATGGATTAAGAACAACGCAGGCTGGTGGGCAAATGGTGACATTGATGATAACTCTTTTGTTCAGGGAATACAATTCTTGATCAAAGAGGGAATCATGGAAATTCCTCCAACTGCTCAAGGTGAAGGTACTGGTTCTAATGAAATTCCTGCATGGATTAAGAACAACGCAGGCTGGTGGGCAAATGGTGACATTGATGATAACTCTTTTGTTCAGGGAATACAATTCTTGATCAAAGAGGGAATCATGACAATTCCCTCATAGTAATTTGAATTATTGTTACATTCAAATTGTTAAAATTTAGTAATGATTCAGTTGATTTGTAATGGTTGGTCTGTTTAGCTATCCAAAAAGAAAACTCAAAAAACTCATCAAAGATGGTGAATATATTGAAGCACTTGAGTTTGGAAAAAGTCTTGAATCACAATTTTCTGAAGACTCTGATTTTATGTTTATTATGGGGAGCACTTACTACATCTTAGAGGATAGTAAAAAAGCAATTCCTTATTTTGATAAAGCGCATAATCTCAACCCTGATGATGTTGAAACCCTCACACTAAAAACAAACGCACATCTTGCATTGCAACAAAAAGATGAGGCAATTGAATGTTGTAAAAAAATTCTAAAATTACAGCCAGATAACCATGAGGCAGAGGGATTGCTTGAAAAATTAGAAAATATCTAAGTTTTTTATTTGTGTTTTACCAAATAAACTTCATCTAATAACCAATCACAAAACCTAGTGACTTTCTCGTCAAATTCGGTCCATATGTGCAAAGAATGAGGCAAAATATCTATCTTCCAGCCTTTTGAAAATACCCTGACTCCTTCTTTATTTTCATACATGTATGCATCCTCCGTTTGTATATCTCCTAGAATTTCATTTGCTTTTTCTTTTATGATGGTTCTATCCATTGGAAATCTTTTTCTCTCATAATCAATAATCAAGCTTAGATCTCGTTTTCCATACATTTCAAATTCTTCAATTCTTCCTTCCTTAGGAAAATTGACAACAAGTTTGATGTTGTACTTTTTCCCGACTTCTTTTCCAATTTCAACAATTCTTGTATAACCCATTCCTGGATTTTTCTTAAGCAAAAATCTGATCTGAGCCAAGTTTACTTTGAGCTCTTTTTGTAAATCTTGTATTAGTTCGGAAAATATCATACTATGGTCTCTCTAAACTTCCCATTATATTCATTAATTTTTGAACAAGATTGGTTTTTTAGATGTAAAAACTGACCCTTTCTATTGGCACTTCCGATGGATTATGATGGTCTCAGAACAGATGATGCATCTGAGAGAACTGATAATGTTAATGATTACAAAAGAACATGTATGGATTTTATCGAAGATATTTCACATGATTATGAAGCATGGGTTGATTACTACAAGCTACCTGAGGATGAGGATAAAAAAAGACGAGCTGGAATTCATGCAACCATCAAAAGAACAAATGAATGGATTGCCAAAGTTCCTCAATCAATCAAAGCAGTTGATGTTGTAATGAATGATGGAATCCAAAAAATGGCTGAATCAACTGCTGGAAAGCCATTTCCAATTGGAGTTTTTATCAATGGAACATCAAGCTATACCAAGGCAAAATCTGGAATAATAGATGTTAATGTAAAGGCAAATGGTAGAGAAAATAGAAAAACAAAACTTGGATTTCATTTTAAAGATGATAGATTTCGAATAGAGTCAACATGTGGTGCATATCTTGATGAGACCAATCTTCCCACAGAACAATTTGATTTGATGGACCTTCATCTAAAACTTCATGCAGAAAAAGCAAAACAAAGAGATGTTATTTCATTTACCGTTACTGTGATTGAAACTGAAAATGATATAGAGTATGATCGTAGGGGTCTGACTACTGTTGTTCATATAGTGTAATTTCTATTGCAACTCGTTTTTCATCGGCTCTTTTTTCACCTGGATATTTTAATTGGGAAATTTTCTTCTCTAAATTTTCATCCGTAACTAGATTTGCCCTTCCCAAATATGTTTCACCTTGGTATTCTATTTTCACATCTGAATTTGCAATTGCATTTCTGAACCAGTCGCCATCAGGTCTATGCCTTGAAAAATAGATTTTATCATTATATTTTACTGCTCGAAGCATGACAGAGTGATGCTTGCCTGTTTTTCTACCTTTTGTAGTAAGTAGGGCACGAAAAAGATTCTTCTCAATTCCCATGGAAATCTACCTTCTGTCAAGTAATTTAACCTCATTGATAGAAATTTCTGATATCTGGTATGATAAGTAAATCTGTCCATTAGGTGCCATGTCAGTAAAATTAGAAGGTATGCCTTCAAACATTGCCACTGCAGATACCTTTACTGGAAAAAAGGTCATTGATAGAGAAGGAATTGAATATGGTAAGGTAAAACATATTCACATTAATCAGAATACGCTTCTTGTTTCAGGAGTTACAGTCCATCAGGGATTCAAAAAAGACTATTTCTTATCAGATGATTATATTGATAGATTCACAGAAAAGACTCTATTGCTCAGCAGACCTCCTGTTAGAACTGGAATTCCAGTAGTCGATATTGATCGTAATAAAATTGGCAAAATAAAACGACTTCACAGAAATCCTCGCACAAATGAACTTGAATCAATCGAAATCAATGATGGATTAATGCATTCAAAAATTCTCTCAAAATCGGAGATTTGGGGAATTGGAGAAAAAGTAATTCTTGGCATTACAAAAGAAGAATTCAAAAAACTAGAATAATTTTATAAAAATTAATTTTTTTTATTACATTGTTCACATATTGGAAATCCTTCTTGAATTGTAATTTCTACATTTGATGAATGACACTTTTGACAAAGCCCTTTCATGTTTGCATTCTATGTTTGGTCTTTAAATTTTTTATGAGAATAGATTATGCAAAACGCTTAGCAATTTATAATTGATTAAAGCGATCAAAATATTGTATTCTATAGAAACAAAATCTCTTTCAAAATTATTTGGAACTGTCACTGCAGTTGATGATGTTTCTTTTTCAGTAGAGAATGGTGAGATCTTTGGATTTTTGGGACCAAATGGTGCTGGAAAAAGTACAACCATGATGATTCTCACAACTCTTCTTAAACCAACATCTGGACAAGCTTTGGTGAACGGGTACAATGTTGTAACTCAGTCAAAAAAAGTTCGTCAAAGCATTGGCTATGTACAGCAGGAAACAACAGTTGATGAATATCTAACAGGTCGTGAAAATCTTCTTTTACAAGCTCGCCTTAATCACATACCTAAGGATCAAATCAACCAAAGAATTGACGAGGTTTTAGAATTAATAGAATTATCTGATAAACAAAACGATCCTGTTGTCACATATTCAGGTGGAATGCGAAAACGTCTTGACATTGCAGGTGGTTTACTTCATCATCCTAAAGTTTTGTTCCTAGATGAACCCACTGTGGGTTTGGATATTCAAACCCGTCGTAAAATTTGGCAGTATATCAAAAAAATCCACACTGAATTTGAGATGACCATATTCCTTACAACTCACTATATGGAGGAGGCTGATCAACTTTGTGATAGAGTAGGAATAATAGATTCAGGTAAGATTCAGGTTATTGATTCTCCTCAAAACATGAAAAGTGCAATGGGAAATGAAGTCATTACACTAACTACTGATAATAGAGATTCAATAGGATCATTTCTTTCAGAATTAAACACTATTGAAACAATAAACAATATTAAAGAAGATGATGACAAACTCACCCTTTTTGCATCAAAAGGAACAGAAGTAATTCCCAAAATTTTTCAAATTTCATCAAAACTTGATATTAAAATTAATTCTATTTCTTTAACACAGCCAACATTAGATGATGTCTTTATCTCATACACTGGACATGAAATCAGAGACGATGACTCTGGATTTAATAGAAAACGAGAACACGCAAAATTAAAGAGGTTACGTGCATGAGTTCTTTGGTATCTGATACATATACAATTTTTTGGCGTGAGCTAAAAAGATACAAGAAATCTCGTAGTGGTGTTTTAATTAGACTGATACAACCTGCAATTTGGATTATAGTAATAGGAAATACCTTTGCAGGAACTCAACCATTAATTCAATCAGTTGGATTTGAAGGCCAGTACATAGAGTTTATGGCACCTGGAGTAATTATTCTAACTGCAATCTTTACTAGTATTTTTGGAGGTGTTAATACTCTTTGGGATAGACGCTATGGATTTATGAACAAAGCACTAACTTCTCCTATTTCCCGCTCATCAATTGCTCTTGGGAAGATGCTTGCAATCTCACTAATATCTGCACTTCAAGCAAGCTTGATTTTAGGAATTGCACTTGCAATAGGTGTCTCTTTTCCAAATCTCTGGATGATTGCACCAATCATGGCAATCGTTATTTTATTTTCTCTTGGTTTTTCTGGAATATCTGTAATGGTAGCTGCTACTGCAAAATCTCAGGAAACTTTTTGGGGAATTATTAATTTTCTTGGAATGCCATTATTCATGTTAAGTCCTGCATTATTTCCTTTGGAATTATTGCCTGACTGGCTTGCAGCAATAGCTAAACTCAACCCTGTAACCTATACTGTTTTACTTGTAAGAGGTATGATGACAGGCGTAACTGAGGGTGGAATATCTGAAATTCTAAGCATTGGCATAATATGCATATTTGTGTTGGTAATGGTTGGACTTGCAAGCTATGTGTTTACTCGTGAGGTAAACAAACCATTTTGACAGTTATTACAAAAATGTTCTGACAATTAGTTGTAAATGATAAATTGATTTCTATATAGTAAATAGGGTGATACTGTTTTTCCGTAATCTATGATTGTTATTTGTAAATAAATTGTAAAAGATGTTTCCTCAATGAGAACAAAGATAACATCAATACTGATGATCGCAACTCTTGTTGCAATCCTACCGCCAATTAGTGCAAATGCCGAATCAATGCCTGATCTTCCAGATCCAAATTCAGAATTTAATTTGAATGGGGCAGGTGCAACATTTCCATTTCCTCTAATTGATTTATGGAGAGTGGAATACAACAAAGAATATTCTAACGTCAACCTAAACTATCAATCGATTGGAAGTGGCGGTGGAGTAAAACAACACATTGAAAAAACCGTAAACTTTGCAGCTTCAGATAAACCAATGAGTGAATCTGAAAGAGAATCAGCACCTGGTACACTTCATATCCCTGAATCTATTGGAGGTGTTGTAGTTGTATACAATATACCAGAAGTTCCAAACAAAGGATTGAAATTAACAGGAAATGAAATTGCTGATATCTTTTTAGGAAAGATTACAAAATGGAACGATTCTAGAATTACTGCACACAATCCAGAATTGAATCTTCCTGACAAAGAGATTGTTGTTGCACATCGTTCTGATGGCTCTGGAACTACTTTTGTCTTTACTGATTATTTAGTAGCAATTAGTCCTGAATGGGATGAAAAGATAGGCAAAGGAAAATCTGTTCCTTGGCCTTTGGGATTAGCTGCTGCAGGAAATGAAGGTGTTGCAGGAATTGTAAAATCCACAGAATACTCCATTGGCTATATTGAATTGGCATATGCATTTCAAACTGGCATGAGTTATGCCTACGTTCAAAACGGTGATGGAACTGCATTCATTGAACCTACTTTGGAAAGCATTTCAGCTGCCTCAAGCGGAGTTGGAGATAACCTTCCTAAAGCAGAAGAAAGCTGGGTTTCTGTGTCTCTTGTAAATGCTCCAGGCTCAGATTCATATCCAATCGCTAGTTTTACGTACCTTCTTGTGTATGATGACTTAAAATCAGTAACAAAAGACAAAGAACAAGCCAAAGCAGTAATTCACATAATTTATTGGATGATTACTGATGGTCAGGAATTCTCTCCAAGTTTACTTTATGTTCCACTTGCAGATAATGTGGTAGAACTTGGAAAACAAGGCTTGTCAAAGGTAACCTATGATGGTGAAGTTCTTTGGGAATATTCAGGAGCTGTAGAAACAGCAGAATATGAAATCCCTCAATGGATTCGAGATAATGCAGGATGGTGGGCAGAAGGATTGATAACTGATCAAGACTATATCAACGGATTGCAGTATCTTATTTCACAGGGTATTCTCCAAGTCTAATTTTTTTCTTTTTATTTTTTCCGAATAATTTATTTCAATATTTGAATTATTTTCTATCTTTGCAATTGTTAAACTCTTACAATGATAGTTCTTCCATTGCTTTTAGTGATGCAGATCTATGTGTTGGATATAGATTAGATTTATTCTCATAATGATCTTTTCTAAATTTTTATTTTAGATTTTTAAAATAACAATTTTTTCTATATAGCCTTACGAGAACTATCTACCAACATATTCTATCCGGAGAGAATAAAGATCTATCTTATAGTAATGAAACAGTTGAACAGATCAATGATTACAAAAAACACAACCATAACGACTACTCTAAGTTTGTTTGCAGTAATGTCTGTTATTTTGTTGAATGCTCCTTCCGCATTTGCAGAAGAAAATTCCGGATACAAAATGGCTGATGATGTTAGTGCAACTTTGACATTCACATTCAGAGACGGTGTTGAAACACATGAGTTTCCAGTCTTTAAGATGACCTCTGATCTTGTTTCAAATGTTGGAACAACATTTAATGTTCAAGGTGTAGTAAAAGAGGCTCCTCATTTGCATAAGGCATTAGATGAATCTTTTAAGTATAGATTAATGGTGTCTACTGGATCAAGTAGTTTAGAATATGATTACAGATTTTTTGACGTAAATGTAGTTATTTCAAATGATACTGAAATCATACGTAATGTAAACTATTACAACTGTGAAGTTCTGGACTACAAAATTAAGACAATGAAAGATGATTATGAAAGCTGGGGATTCTATGAGAAAGTAGGATTTGCAATTGTAGATGACATCGACTTTAGATGCGGTGGTGTAATGTCAAATGATGAAATTCCATCAGAGCCACGCTCCACTACAAACCAGATAGTATATGACTATGGTCAAACTCCATTCAAATTTGCCAGTGATGCAAGAACCTTTGTAACTTTCAAATTTGATGAAGGAACTGAAAAAATAGAGTTTCCAATTTTTGAGTTAACGACTGGTTTTGAAGAAGAAGATGATTCTGGTCCTAGTTTTCATGTAGAAGGAACTGTGATAAACCATCCACTATTGGATAATGCAATAAACCAGGCACGAAATACCAAGGGATTGTCAAGTACCTTTAACACTGATTTTGAGGCACTTGTCGAATTTACCAATAATGGTAAAGTGGTACGGGGCCTTGATTTTACAGATTGTAGAGTATCTTCCTTTTTCATTGATACCTATCAAGATAAGGAAGAAGGATACACTGGTAAACGTGGCTTTGCATTAATCGAAAAAGTTGACTTTACATGTGCTGGAATGACTCCTCTTAATCCAACCTATGATAAAGTTAAAGGAAATGCACCTGTTTGGTCTACTACCAAAGTATCAAATGAATACATGGTAAATTCATACAATATGGGACAAGGTCCTCATGCTGTAGCTACTTTGACTTTCAGTGATGGACAAGAAACAATTAATTTTCCAATATTTGAACAAGGAAATTTGTTGGATAGGTCTTACCCAACTATTGAATTTGTAGCAGTTCCAGGGGAATATCCATTACTGTACAAGCATGTTGATGATGCACAAAAGCTTGGACAAAAAGTGAGTGGAGTAAATGCACTTTCTGACTTGTTTGATGTAGATGTTCAACTGGTATACGGAGAAGATTCTATACGAGAATTCAACTATTCAAATTGCAGAAGTGTTGACTATGTCATAAAAACCCAGCATGACAAAGATGAGAGTTTCTTTAAAGGATTTGCCTTGACAAATGAATTTCATCTTGAATGCCAAGGATATCATCCATATAGTCCAGTCTATGATGCAATGTTTAATTCATACGAAAAAGCAAACACATCAAGTAGTATGGACCTACTAAGCACAGATGATTGGGGTCCAGGATTCTACGTACAGTAGATCTTTTTTCTTTTTATTTTTTAAAAACTAAAAATGTCTATTCTTCAGAAATAATTTTTTGAATATTTTCATCAATTGCAACTTCGGCAATATCGCTTGAATATTCTGCAATTCTTCTCAAATCTTCTAAGACAAATCTTATGATGGTGATATTTTTTTCAGTTTCTTTAATTTTATTCATGATCTGTTTTTCTTCTTCAATTATTTGACTGACTTCTTCTGCAACCTTTTCTCCTTTCTCAAAATCATGTTCTTGTACTGCTGTAATTGATTTTTCAAACACATTGATAGATTTCTCAGAGAGATTTTTTATTTTTATAAGAATTTTTTCTTCAATTTTTTCTTCAATGAATTTTGTTCGTTTTGCAATTAGACGTGCATGATCTGCAATCCTTTCAATTCTAGTCACAATTGCTCTATATCCAAGACAATCAGATGGTTTTCGTAATTGCATATCTTGCAAAATATTCTCATTTTCTATTGCTAATACCAAATTCCGCCTCATATAGAGACCAAATCTATCTACCTCATCATCCATGTTTACTACTTCATCTGCATGATCTATGTCTACTTCTTCTAAAGATTCTATTGCTTCTATAATCATATTATGTGCCATCAAATACATTCTCTTCAGAGCTGTAACAAATGATAATTCTGGAAGTCTTGTAAGAATTTGAATTACCATAACTTCCGAACTTGATTCTACAATTTCAGTACCTATCATTGTTGAGCGAACCAAATCTCTTATGCTTCTAGATTGTACTGCTTGAATTCTCACTCCTTTTGTTTTTATTTTAATTGTTTTGTAACCTGCAAGATAAGCTGCAATGATTTTTCGTTTAATTGAGTCTCCTGAGTCTTTTTGACTTAATGGAATTACTGCAATTCTTTTTTTGTTTGGATCCTTTTTTTCTCTTGGGTATAATGTTAGTGACTGATTAGAATTTTTTACAATGGTAACATTTTCTCCAACTTTTATCTTTAAATCATCAATCCAGTTTTTTGGTAATGAAACAATGTATGTAGAACCACCACTCAGTTGCATTTTTCTTGTTTGTTTAGTATTTTCAATTAATTCCAATTATCCAGTATTGATTTGAATTCGTTATTTACAATATCTTTAGGATCTATATAGAACTATGATCATCTCATAAAATATAGTGAGATCTTAGATATGTCCATTTTCACGCCGACAAACTGTGAGAAAAGTAAATCTAACTACAAAAATTGGAAGACGACCAATTTCAGATAAAATTTTCAAGATTGGTGCAACTGTAGCTGGCATTTATGTTATATTGATAATTGCTCTTTTGGCATTTCAGCTCATTTCAGAATCTTATCCTATATGGGAAGAAAATGGATTGTCTTTTATCACAAGCACTGAATGGAATGAAGTTGAGGGTCGTGAAGCCTTTGGTGCACTTCCATATGTATTTGGAACTCTTGCTACCTCTGCAATAGCTATGGCTATTGGTGTTCCACTCAGCATTGGAATTGCAATGTTCATTTCTGATGCTCCAGCAAAAATTGGAGGTCCATTAGGATTTCTTGTTGAATTATTAGCCGCGGTTCCAAGTGTAATTTATGGACTATGGGGACTTTTTGTTTTTAGAGTATATTTTGTAGACTGGATTGAAAAGCCGTTACATAATACATTTGGAGATAATATTTGGCTTTTTTCAGGAACCCCTTTTGGATTAGATATTCTTACCGCTAGTGTGATTCTAGCAATTATGATTATTCCTACTGTTTCGGCTGTATCGCGTGAAGTGATGAAAGCAGTTCCTCAACAACAAAAAGAAGCAGCATATATGCTTGGAGCAACAAAATGGGAAATGTTCAAACTGGCTGTATTTCCATACTCTAAAACTGGTTTGATAGGAGCTTCAATTCTTGGATTAGGAAGAGCTGTTGGTGAAACAATGGCAGTTACAATGTTAATTGGAAATACTACTGGAATTAAAGCAATCGCTCCATCTTTATTTCATCCATCTCAAACAATGTCTAGTATTATTGCCAATCAGTTTAATGATGCCTCGTCGGAACTTCATTTAGCAGCTTTGATGGGTGTAGCTGTGACTCTGCTTTTAATAGCAATTGGAATCAACGTTGTAGCTCACATACTGGTAACTAGAATGCTTAAAGTAAAGGAAGGTGCAATTAACAACTGACTACACAACAAAGAAGACAGGAATACAGATCTCTTTTCAAACAAAATGTTGAGAAGCGACTAGTTGTTGACAAGGCAGTGCGAATCGTAGTTTTTGCATGTGTGATAATTGCTATTATTCCACTTGGTAGTATCTTAGTTGAGGTTTTCAAAAATGGTGCAGTAGCTATAAATTACGAATTTTTAACTGCAGTACCTGGTTCAATTGGCTCTGGTGAAGGAGGTATTGGTCCTGCTATTCAAGGTACTCTGATAATCATTGGATTATCTAGTCTTATTGGAGTTCCAGTAGGAGTAATGTCTGGAATTTTTCTTTCAGAGTATGGTGATAATAAACTAGCAAAGAGTATTCGATTCTTTAACGATGTCTTTATGGAATTTCCTTCAATTGTTATGGGCATCTTTGCATTTCTGATGATTGTCTTGATACTGGGCCATTTCTCTGTATGGGCAGGTGCATTTGCATTATCTTTGATTATGTTCCCAATTGTTGCTAGAACTACAGAGGAATCTTTGAAGATGGTTCCTGTAACTTATCGTGAGGCCGGTACCGCTTTGGGTCTCAAAAAATGGGTCATTACTCTTAGAATTGTGATTTCTGCTGCAAAAAGTGGTATGATTACTGGAATACTACTTTCAGTTTCTAGGATTGGTGGTGAGACTGCTCCACTAATAATGACAATTCTTGGAAGCAGTCAATTCTTTAGCAGCATGGATGTACCAATGGATGCACTTCCACTGAGGATCTGGAGATTGTCATTATTGCCTTATGATAGTGCACAACTTCAAGGTTGGGGGGCTGCTTTGGTTTTGATAATAATAATTCTTGGCATTAATCTTGGAGTCCGTTACTACTTTGCAAGCAGAAAAGGAAATGGAATATTAGGACGATTAATTAAACGAGGAGCGTCTAACACAAAATGACAGCGTTGACCATTAATCCTCCCACTTTGGATAGTTCTTCTGTTTCAGAACCTCCCACTTCACCACCTGAAATAGAAAAAAAATACAAAATGATCGCAGAAAATGTTACAATAAGTTATGGTGATATTGCTGCTGTTAAAAACATCACAATGAAATTTCCTGAAAAATCTGTTACTGCTTTAATTGGTCCCTCTGGATGTGGAAAAACTACATTTCTTAGATGCCTAAACAGAATGCATGACATGACAAAAAATGCCAAAGTTGAAGGAAAAGTAATGATTGATAACATTGATCTTTATGACAAGTCTATTGATCCTATTTATCACAGAAGAAAAGTTGGAATGGTATTTCAAAAACCAAATCCATTTCCAACCATGTCTATTTATGATAACGTCACTGCAGGTCTAAAACTAAACGGTGTAAGAGATAAAAAAATTCTAGATGAAATTGTAGAGGATTCACTAAAGATGGCATATCTTTGGGATGAAGTGAAGGGGGATCTGAAAAAATCTGCAATAGAATTGTCTGGAGGTCAGCAACAAAGATTATGCATTGCAAGAGCATTGGCAATTCAACCTGAAGTGTTACTCATGGATGAACCTGCATCAGCACTAGACCCAATAGCTACTCAAAAAATTGAAGAAACAATTACAGAATTAAAAAAAGAGTATACAATCATCATTGTGACTCATAACATGCAACAAGCAGTAAGAGTGTCTGATTATACTGGATTTATGTACCTTGGTGATTTGATTGAATTTCGAGAGACAAAGAAACTCTTTACAGATCCAAAAAATGAATTGACTGCAAAATATGTTCAAGGTCAATTTGGATAAATGACTCGTCTAATAGACCCATCGTTACAAAAACTCTCATTTATCATGGCTGAGATGGGTGATATGGTAATAGAATCAGTTTCTCTTGCCATTGATTCTTACCTTGATGGAACAAACACGAAAGCCAAAGTACTACAGTTATCTGATGCGATACGTAACAAGTACTTTGAAGTTGAAGATTTGACGTTTGATATGTTACTAAAGTATCAACCTGTTGCAGATGACTTTAGATTTATCCGCTCATCTACTGAAATCTCTTACGCTTTTTCAAGATTTGGTAGATATGCATATGATATCACTTTGGTTAGAGATTTGTTCGGAGACATCTCTGAGTGTAAAAACGCATCTCTAGTTGAATCTTCAAAAAAAGTAAAACATATGATAAGAGAATCAATAATGTCGTTTGCTGAACTAGATGTTCGAAAGGCAGCAAAAATACGAGAAGATGAGCGCTTTATTGATAGAATTTACAAAGACAGACTTCCTAAATTAATTGAATCAAAAGATACTAAATGTGCACTCGCTGAAGCTTTACTTTTAAGATATTTAGAAAGAATAGGTGATCATGCCGTATTTATGACTGATGCAATTAATTACATTGTTACTGGAAAACATAGACCTAGTGAAGAGAGAATCGCTTCTCACACAAAAACAGACTAGTCTTTGTATTTATAACCGAAACAAAATCTGAAAATTCGTTATGATAAAATCAAATAAATTCATTTGTCATCAAATAAATGATGGTTTGATAAGTTTTACAAAATTTTGATTAGTGTTGTTATAAAATGGATATTTTAGAATTAATTCAATCAAATCTTTTAACACCAATCGTGTTGTTTTTTCTATTTGGAATCATTGCTGCTAGAATAAAATCCGACCTAAAAATTCCAGATGCAATTTCTGAATTTCTTCCAATATACTTACTTGCAGCAATTGGATTGCATGGTGGAATAGAGATGAGAAATACCGGCTTTGAGGTAATGTTAGTCCCTATGCTTGTTGCTATTGGGTTATCTTTGTTATTTACTTTAAATCATTATCAAATTTTAAGACGTCTTGGAAAATTCAATCTGTTTGATTCGTATGCCCTTGCTTCCACTTATGGAGCAGTTGGTGCTGTAACATTTTCAGTTGGATTATCATTTCTCAAAAATCAAGGAGTAACCTCAGAAGGATATCTTGCTGCAATACTTGCAGTACTAGAACCAGTAGCATTTATCTTGGCAATTTTTCTGACAAACATCGCAGTATCAAAACAAATCAAAACCAAAAAAGAATCTCTAGGAAAAATTGAGACTGAATCTGAATTTGAGATGGGTATTACTGAAACTAAAACAAACCTAAAACAAGTATTACATGAGTCCATTACGGGTAAAGCCATAGTCATACTTCTTGGGAGCATCATTATAGGCTATGTAATAGGCAAAGAAGGCTTTAGCTCAATTAGCATAGTTTTTGATGAATTGTTCACAGGTGCTATAGTGATCTTCTTAATAGAAATGGGAATTATTGCAGGACAAAGACTAGATGATATCAAAAAGGTTGGAGTGTTTCTGACTGCATTCGCAATTATTATGCCCACATTTAATGGAATTGTAGGTGTTTTGGTAGCAACGGCGCTTGGATTAAGTCTTGGTGGTGCCGTAATGTTTGGATTGTTGCTAGCAAGTGCATCATTTATTGCAGCACCAGCTGTTCTACGTCATGCAATTCCTCAGGCAAAACCAAGTCTCTACATTACATCAGCTTTGGGAATTACATTTCCCTACAACATTATTGTATTATTGCCAATTATGTTTATGGTCTCCTCCATAGTGCACAATGAAGGAACGATAGACTTATTCAATTACATTACAAAGAGCTTGATATGAAATTCTATAACATAAAACTCTTGACTGTAACATGTGAGATTTTGGCTCAGAAAAATGTACTTGATATTTTGACCAAACATAAGATTACAGGCTATACTACTTATGAAGTTGAAGGAAATGGTGCACGAGGTTTACGTGGCCAGGGACTAGAAAATGAAAAGAATGTTAAAGTTGAAGTTTTAATGCAAGAAGAAAAACTACAAGATGTTGTAGAAGAAATTGCAAGAACCTTGTTTACAAACTTTGCAATAGTTTTGTATGTAAGTGATGTTGGTGTCCTTAGATCTGAAAAATTTGTCTAACAACAAGTTTCCTCATTACACAAGACAGGAATTTTTTTGCTTGTTTTTGTAATATCTGAAATTAGTTCAGAAAGCTGTTGATTTGAGATCCTGTACATTGATTTTTTTCCTTCATCTCTTGATTTAACTATTCCACACTTTTTCAAAATCTTTAGATGATGCGATATTAATGGCTGATCTTTCTTTATTTTATCTACAAAATCATTTACACACAACTCTTTGTTTTTTTGAAGCATATCTAGAATCTCGAATCTTGTGTCATCACATATACACTTTAACAGACTAACTCCATTCATATCAATTTAAATTTATATAAACTAATATTTATGTGATAGTGTGGCTGAACCAAAAAAAATCCTTTTTGTGTGCGTAGAAAATGCAGGTCGTAGTCAGATGGCTGAAGGATTTTTTCGCAAATATGCACCTCAATTTGATGCTATCAGCGCTGGGACCCAACCCAGCTCACATCTAAATCCAATTGTAGTCCAAGCGATGAAAGAGATTGGAATTGACATTACAAAACAAAAGCCAAAAGAACTGACAAAGGAAATGATTGAACAATCAATCTCAGTTAACATGGGATGTATGAATAGAGAATCTTGCCCTGCACTATTTGTAAAAGATTTGATTGATTGGAATATTTCAGATCCTAAAAATAAGGATATTGTACAGGTACGAGAGATTCGTGATATAATAAAAAATCGAGTTTTAGATCTTATCAAAAGTTTAGAGAAAAAATAATGACTTATTCAAATCTCCAAATCTTTACCGTAGAGCTCATTGGAACGTTTATTCTTGTAATATTTGCAACAGGTTCGATTGTGTATGATGCTCAACTCGGTGGACCATATGGAATATGGTTTGCAGCAGTAACTCCATTTATTGCATTGATAATTGGTGTTTATTCTTTTGGAAAAATTTCACTTGCACATTTCAATCCTGCAGTCACAATCGGTTATTACATTACAGGGCATATTTCAAAAATTCAAATCCTTTGGTATTTTACAGCTGAAATTATTGGCGCAATTCTTGGTTCTTTGTTTGTTATGAGCTTTATTGGAAAAGAAGCTGACCTTGGAGCAAATGCACCAAACTATGATTACTCATTATTTTTGATATTTTCAATAGAAGTTTTAGCATCTGCATTACTCATGGCAGTAATATTTATTGTGGTATACACAAAGGGTTTGAAAGGTTTTAGTGGAATTGCAATAGGTGGAATTGTAGGCTTGGATATTTTCTTTTTAGCTTTTGTCTCTGGTGCTTCGATGAATCCTGCAAGAGCACTTGCACCTGCCTTATTATCTGGAGCAATAGAAAATCTATGGCTCTATTGGAGTGCACCGTATGTTGGTACAATTATTGTTGCATTTTTGTTTAAAAAGAAATTTGCAATTCAAAGAAATAACATATCATAAAAACCATCAAAATTTTTTAACTATTCTCATACACTGTTGATATTAGGTTTTTGTGGTGGAATTTACAATCAAATACAACATTTCTTCAGTTTAAGAAAATTATTGAAGTTGAATTCTAGTCTATATAGAAATATGAAAAAATAGATGAACCTATTTTAATTACAAATTAATTTTAAATTTAGAATAATGGATATCTATATTCTAAGACATGGAAAAGCTGAAGAACGTTCATCTAATATAAAAAGTGATGCTAAAAGAAAACTGACAGTTACTGGCAAAAAAGAACTTGAAGAAATTGTTAGAGGAATAAAAAATTTTGATATTTCATTTGACTTTGTAATTTCTAGTCCTCTTGTTAGGGCAATTGAAACAGCAGAAATTGTTGCAAAATATCTTTTCGACAATAAAAAGAAAATTATAATTTGGGATGAACTAAAACCTGAATCTTCTGTATTAGAAACACAAAAAAAAATTACAAATTTTAGTGTGACTGCCAAAATTCTTTTAGTTGGTCATGAACCACATCTTAGTAATTTGATTACGTCGATAATATCCAATAATTTAGATGCAAACATATTCTTGAAGAAAGGAGGATTTGCTCATATTCGAGGAAATGCCTCTAAATCTAAAATTGATGGATCACTACGAAGTCTTTTAACTCCAAAACAATTGAAATTATGTAAGTAGACAAAATTGTTTTGTTACAGGTGGATAAATTGAAGCATACAGTAGAAAAAAAAGATCAGATGAGAAGAGCTTCAGATGTTGAGAAATTAGGAAAAGCTTCTGTGTTGGACCTTGGATCAAATTCTGTAAAACTTGTAAATTACATAATAAACTCATACAATGATTACAAACCATATCATCAAGAATCAACGCGTTTAAAACTTTCAGAAGGATTGGAAAATGGTGTAATTCAAGAAAATTACATAGATAACACTGTTGAAACTTTGAAGCTGTTTAGAAATATTGTCGACTTTGAAAAAGTAAACTATGTTATTTCGGTTGCCACCAGTGCCATCAGAGATGCAGAAAATCGATTTGATATATTAGATAGAATTCGTAAAGAGACAAATTTTGATTTTAAAATTTTGTCTGACCATGATGAGGCTATTTACTCATATACTGGTGCTATTCGTTCTCTTAGAATTCCTAATGTTTTATTTTTTGATATTGGAGGAGGAAGTCTTGAGATTGTATTATCCAAAGACTTTGAAATAAAAAAAGTCATATCCCTTCCACTTGGTTCCCTTAGATTGACACAAATGTTTTCAGAAGATCCAAAATCTGAGATCTCTGATTTTTATAAAATGGAAAAACATATCAACAAAATCCTTCCTACCCGAGAAAACTTGGGAATTTCTGACTCTGATGATCTAGTTTTGGTGGGTGTTGGTGGTGTTCTACGAGCCCTTGCAAAGTATGATCAACAATTAAGAACTTATCCACTATCAAAACTGCATAACTATAAGCTATCATATACCTCACTTGAGACCATATTCAAAAGAATTCGCTCATTACCAGTAGAAAAAATCTCCAAGATACAATCAATTGGAAGTGGTCGTGCTGACACTGTACGTGCAGGAACTCTTGTAATAACACAATTAATGAAAAATTTAAGATTTAACGAATTAACAGTAAGTGCTCATGGTCTACGTGAAGGAACCTTGGCATTATCATTACAATATCCAAATGAATTTGCAAATCAGAATATTGATTATGAAAAGGTCAAAGAGATAATTTACCTATCTTCCCAAATGGAATCATTATCTGAATATGTTGAAGATTTTGTTAGGTTACTATATATGATGAATTTGTTGGATGAGCAAGAACGTGTATTATTATCCTATACTATATCACAAATAGATAAACTGTGGTCATTTAGAGATGTTGACAATGTTTTGTATTCTATATTGGACGATGACAGCTCATTAAATCATAGAGAACAATTGATTGTGGCTTTAGCTTTAATTTACTCAAAAAAGAAAAAGAAAGTAGACTCTCTAATCTTAAAATTTGAAAACATTTTAGAAATCAATGACAAAAAACTAATCAAAAAAATATCTTCAATAGTTTCCTTATGTGATATTTTCCATAAAACTGATGTAAAGATTAAAGCAACTTCTGATTCTCCAAAACTAATTTCTCTATCCATCTATCCTAAATCAAACATTTTTCCTGAGGTTTTATTGCATCAAGCATGTGAAAGATTGGAAAATACTCTTGGACTTTCGATTAATTCCAGTATATATTATCAAACTTCGTTACCCACATCGGATCACATAGGATTCGTATAAAAAATAAAAATTACATAAAATCTATAGAAAATTTATAGATAGTTTTAACTAATTAATTCCATACTTGTCTATTTCTCCTAAAAAACTCCTAAAAAATCGTGGTATCCCTGGAAAATTAATAGTTGTAGAAGGGATTGATGGTTCTGGAAAGTCAACACAACTTAGTTTACTAGAAAAATGGCTCCGCTATAACCAGTTTGAAGTTTTTAGAACCGATTGGAACTCATCTGAAATGGTAAAATCTATTACATCTAAGGGAAAAAAGAAAGCCAACCTTACACCTACAACATTTAGTCTTCTTCACGCCACCGATTTTGCAGACAGATTTGAGAGAAATATTTTGCCATTGTTGAGAGCAGGTTATTTTGTATTGGCAGATCGATACGTGTATACAGCTTATTCGCGTGATGTCACTCGCAGGTGTAATCCTGCATGGGTAAGAAAAGTATATGACTTTGCAATAAAACCCGATATTGCATTTTATTTTAGAGTCCCACTTGACATATCGATGGATAGAATTCTTTCTGGTCGTCCAAAATTGAAATATTATGAAGCTGGAATGGATCTTAATTTTTCAAAGGACATCTATGAGAGTTTTAGGATTTTTCAAAGTAAAATAATAGATCAATATGAAGCAATGAGCAAACGTGAAAATTTTTTTGTAATTGATGCTACAGCTGGAATTAAAGAACAACAAAAAATTATGAGAGAAAGAGTAAAAAAACTATTTCCAAAAAAATTGAAAAAGAAAACTGTGATGGAGGTTCCATAATGCAAGATTTGGCGCAATCAGGAAAGAAAAGAAAACCAAAATGGTATGGTAGCAAAAAATTTGGAGGTATTCCATATCTTGATGATTTGGAAATCTCTGGAAGACTAATTGTTATTGAAGGTCCTGATGCCTCAGGTCGAAGTACTCAAATTGAATTGCTTACTGCAAAACTTGAAGCTGACGGATATGCGGTTCTAAATACCGGTCTGAAACGTTCTGATATTATTGGCGAGGGGATATTAGACGCAAAACAAAATATCTCATTAGGAAAGCGGACTCTTGCACTGTTTTATGCAGCAGATTTTGCCGACCAATTAGAACATAAAATAATTCCTGCCTTACAGGCAGGTTATGTGGTTTTAGCGGATCGTTATATCTATACATTAATGGCAAGAAATACTGTGCGAGGAATCAAACGTAAATGGTCAAGTGACCTGTATAGTTTTGCAATGGTTCCAGACTTGACCTTTTACATTGATGTTGATCCTTTTGTGTTAGTTCACAGAGTATTTGAAAAAAGACAGAGTCTTGACTATTATGAATCAGGCTCTGATATGGGCATTTCAGATGATATGTTTGAATCCTTTATCTTATATCAGAAAAAACTTGCTATGGAGTTTGAGGTTTTAAAAAAGAGATATGGTTTGACGCTAATTAATGGAAACCGCAGTGTTGAGCAAGTAACTACATCTATTGAAAAACAAATTAACAGGTATCTTTCCAAAGTACCATGATTACTGAACCTGATCCTTTTCTAGATATTTTTCAAGAAAAACAAGATAAATCAAAAAATAGATTAGAAGAATATATTCAAAAACAGGGAAATAAACAAATTCATGATCTTCGTACGTCAATCCGCAGATTAGAAGCTGCATATTTTATCTTCCCAAAATCATGCAAAACAAAAAAGACAGACAACTTTGTTGCAAGTTATAAAAAATTATTCAAAAAAAATAGTTCTATTAGAGATTTTGATGTAATACATGATAGACTTTTGAAAAACGGGTTACTAGAAAATTCTGATGTCATACATTATTTGACAAAGCGAAAAGAAAAAAAAATAAAAGATGTTTTTAAAGACACTAAAAAATTATCAAAACTAAATAAAACAAAACTCAAAGAAATCGATTCTAAAAGAATTTTGGCAAAATATGAAAAAAAAATATTCTCATTAATTGAAGAAATTCAAAATCTAATTCCAATAGTGATTTCTGATGAATCTAAAATTGCAAAATTACATTATTTGAGAAAATTGGCAAAGAGACTTCGTTATGTTCTGGAAACAGATCCAAAAAATTCTTATCAACATGTAATTGTTAGCATGAAATCCCTTCAGGAGTTGCTAGGAAAAATTCATGATTGTGATATTACTGTTGATTTTCTTAAGAAAAATTCTAAAAAATTTCCTGAATTAAAACCTCTAATAACAAAAGAACAAGATCTCAGGAGCCAAATTTTCAAAAAACTCGCATCTAATCTATCTAATAAAAAATAAATTTAAAAAAAGGAATTAGGATTTCGATTCTTTTCTAACTTGTTTTAATATTTTCTTTACTGCATTTACCTTTGATTTTGCTTCTTTTTTTGCGGATTTTTTTGTTTGTTTTAGTTGTTGTTTTGTTTCCTTGATTTTCTTTTTGGCCTCAAGCTGTTTTTTCTTTGCCTCAATTTTTGCTCTCTTTCTTTCCTCTTTGGCCTTTTTTTGAGCAATATCTCTTGCTGCTTTAATTGATTTTTTTGCTTCATCTCGTATCTTTTTTAGCTCTGTCTTTGCTTGCTTAACCTTAATTTGAGCAGCTTTGACTTTATCATTTTCTTGTTTTTTTATCTGAGCTAGTGATTCAGTTGACACGATTTTTTTTACAAGTATTCACTTAAAAATTTGTTTAATTTTTTTCTGAGTTTAAACTATTTTCTATTTTTCTTTACTTTCATAATTGAGATTTAAGTTGTTATTATTTACTTGATTTAGATTAAATTGTTAATGTGGCATTTGAAGGATTTGAAAATTTTGACGTAGAAATCTTGTTCAGAATATTACTTGCTATTGGATTGGGTGCACTAGTTGGCTTTGAGCGGGAGCTAAAACATAGACCCGCAGGTCTTCGAACTCACATGCTAGTTTCATTAGGATCTGCTATCTTTGCTGTAACTTCCTTAACCTTTGATATCGAACCTGCTAGGATTGCAGCGGGAATTGTCGCAGGAATTGGATTTCTTGGTGCTGGTTCAATTATTGCCCACAAAGGACAGGTTAAAGGTATTACAAGTGCAGCTACTCTATGGGTAGTTGCAGGAATAGGTCTTGCGGTAGGAATTGGAGAGTATTATATTGCAATAATTAGTGGAATTGCGGTTTTTGCTATTTTGAGATTTGAAAAAATTGAGAAAAAAATTGATTTTCCAAAAAATGATTCCGATGATGGATTTACGAGTTAAGTCCTAAATCAAGATTTCTATATAGATTACAAAGTTTTAGTTGATTACAGAAAATAATTACAATTCTAATTTATCTGATTCCCTCATACTATATTCAATGAATGCTACAGCCTTCCTTGAGCATGACAATTCCTCATTTTCAAAACTCTTATTGTCAAAAGAAGTAGCAGAGATCATAAAGCAGGTAATGCACGAATCTAATCAGGCCATTCATCCAAAACGCAATGATAGGGAGAATCCAAAGGAGAATTTATGATGTCTGATAATGAAAAATCCCAATGCAGTCCAAATTGTTGGTGCAAAAAGGAAAAATCTGGTGAATATCTCTATTCATAGTTTTATGCATTTTTCAATAAATTTTTCTTTTACGAATAATAATGACCTAGTTTAGAATAGTATATTGAAAAATTCAAAATTATTCTCAGATTCAAAGAAGATCATTCCATCAGGCGTAAACAGTCCTGTAAGATATTTTGAACCATATCCATTCTTTACAAAAAAATCTGATGGGTCATACATTTGGGATGAAGAGAAAAAAAAGTATATTGATTTTTGCAATGGTTATGGTGCACTGCTCTTAGGACACAGAAGAAAAGAGATCTTACAAGCAGTAACAAAACAGCTAACCCGAGGATCGCTTTATTGTACTCCTACGCAATCAGAAATTGAACTATCAAAGCTAATAATTGGTAATTTTCCTTCAATTGACAAAGTCCGTCTTGTTAATACTGGTGGTGAGGCTACAATGACTGCAATTCGTCTAGCTCGAGGTTTTACAAAAAAGAAAAAGATCATAAAATTTGAAGGGTGTTATCATGGTGCACATGACTCTGTACTTGTAAAGGCAGGTTCTGGTTCTGCACACATTGGAATATCTGTATCTGATGGAGGACTAGATGAAGTATCAAAAAACACTTTGGTTGTTCAGTACAACAATGCTGAAGATCTTGAAAAGACTATTTCTAAAAATAAAGATATTGCAGGTGTAATTGTTGAACCCATTCTTGCAAACATGGGATTGATTCTACCTGAGAATAATTTTCTCTCAGACATTAGAAAAATAACCAAAGAAAACAACATTCCGTTAATTTTTGATGAAGTAGTAACTGGATTTAGGGTGTCGACTGGTGGTGCACAAAAACACTTTGGAATAAAACCTGACATCACTACTCTTGGAAAAGCATTAGGCAATGGATTTACAATTGCCGCAGTTGGTGGTAAAAAAGAGATAATGGACTTGTTATCTCCTGAAGGAAAGGTATATCAGGCAAGTACTTTTGCTGGAAATCCAATATCAGTCAGTGCTGCAATTAGCTCAATCAGAACAATAAACAAAATTAAAAACAAACTCTACTCTAAACTTGAAAAATATAATCTTCGATTTACCAAAGCACTAGATGATATGGCAACAGATATGAAAATCCCTCATCAAATTAATTCTGCATCTTCTATGTTTCAGATTTTCTTTACAAAAAAACCTGTATTAGATTACCAAACCTCAAAAAATGCTGATGCAAAAAAATTCCAAAAAATGTTCAATGTTCTTTTAAAGAAGGGAATATTCATTGCACCCTCTCAATTTGAAGTAGTCTTTTTGTCTGATGCTCATACTAAAACTGATCTTAACAGAGCACTTGATGCATATCATGGTGCCCTAAAGTCGGTGAAGAATTGAAGTATTTGATTGGCGCAAGAGGAAGTCAACTATCTCTTGCACAAACAAACTGGGTAATTGAGGAATTAAAAAAAGTATATCTTGACATAGAATTTGAAATCAAACCAATCAAAACACAAGGTGATACTGATGCAAGACCATTATTCACAATTGATCAAAAAGGAATTTTTGAAAAAGAGATAGACCGTGCAGTTGTACAAAAACAAGTAGACTTTGCAGTACACAGTCTAAAAGATGTTCCATCACAACTAGATGAGACTCTTGTTATTGCTTGCATTCCAAAACGAGAGATGGTAAATGATGTGTTTATTTCATCAGACAATGCTACCCTCGATACAATTAAACCAGGATCTGTAATTGGTACCAGCTCCCTTCGAAGAGCAGTACAAATCTCTCGAAAGAGACCTGATGTTATAGTAAAACCAATTCGTGGAAATATAGAAACTAGAATAAGAAAAGCATCTGGTGAAAACTATGATGCAATAGTATTGGCTCAAGCTGGAATTACTAGATTGGGAATTGATGTTTCATATACTCCATTGTCTGTTGAGGATTTTTCTCCTTCACCTGGACAGGGGGCGTTAGCTATTGTAGCTAGAAAAGATGATAATTCAACAATTAAAATGCTAAAAAAAATCGAAGATCCTGATTCTAGACTTGAAGTAGAGGCAGAACGCGCACTTTCTGACTTTGTTGATTCTGGATGTAGATTTCCAGTTGGAGCGTATGCCAAATCCAATGGTGAACAGATGAGTATCACAGTAAGTGCCTTTTCAGTAGATGGTAAACAATCCCTTTTTGTTACTAAAGCTGGAAGTAAAAATGACCCAAGTATACTTGGCAGAAATGCTGGCGAGGAACTACGCCAGAAAGGCGTAAATGACCTTGCGTTAAATTGGAGAGAAAAAGTGGAGGAATGGAATAAGAAATGACAGGTAAAGTCTATCTGGTAGGAGCCGGTCCTGGAGACAGTAAGCTAATCACCTTACGCGCTGTAGAATTACTTCAAAAAGCTGATGTGGTACTTTACGATAGATTGGTTAGCAAGAAGATAATTTCTATGATTCCCAAAAAAACTGACAAAGTCTATGTTGGCCGTGCAGTAGGAGATGATACTACTCACCAAAATACAACAAATGACTTGATGGTAAATTATGCCAAATCTAAAAAAATTGTTGTCCGACTGAAAGGTGGAGATCCAATAATCTTTGGTAGAGGCGGTGAGGAAGCCGAGTTTCTAAAATCTCACAAAGTAAAATATGAAATTGTTCCAGGAATTACCTCTGGAATTGGCTCTGCAACATATGCTGGAATTCCTCTAACTCATAGAAAACATGCATCTTCTGTTGTCTTTGTAACAGGACATGAAGATCCTCAAAAGAAAAACGAAGTTGTAAAATGGAAAAGACTTGCAAAGTCAGTTGATACTATTGTAATTATGATGGGTTTATCCAGAATTGATATAATTTGTAAACAACTAATTGCAGGAGGTATGGATAAAAAAACCCCTGTTGCAGTTATCCAAAATGGAACTACTCCGAAACAAAAAATGATTACAGGAACTGTTTCAAACATTGCAAAACTTGTAAAACAAAACAAGATTGTCCCCCCAACTAATATTATAATAGGAAAAGTAGTGGATTTGTCAAAAACAACAGGATGGAAGTAAAATGTTTGATAGAAAAAATATAGCAATCACTCGCTCAAAAGAAGATGCTACAGAATTTATTGAACTTGCACAAAAAAATAATGTAAGACCAATTCCATTGCCAACAATTGAACTTGTAAGCAAAGGAGAAAAAATTGTTGATGAATTTCTAGAATCAATTAAACAATACAATCCTGACTATTCCGTTTTTATGAGCTCAAAGGCAGTAAAACTACTCTTTGATACTGCAAAACAAGTAGGAAAATTTGAAAAACTGCAACTAGCAGTTGCAAATACTATGGTAATGTCAGTTGGTCCAAAAACCACCATAGCACTTGAAAATGAGGGAATCAAGGTAAATTATCAACCTAGTACGTATTCCTCAGTAGGTGTAGGTGAGGAATTTACCCAAATTCATGCAGTAGGAAAAAAGGTTATTGTCCCACGAAGTGGTGCCTCAACTCCGTTTTTGAAGGAACTTCTAAACAAGATTGGAATTGATGTCTTGGAGATTCATCTGTATGATGTTTGTGCATTTCGAGACACTACTCAATGGAACGAATTTCGGGAACTCTTTTCTAAGGATAAGATAGATGGAGTAGTTTTCACTAGTGCATCATCAGTCCGTGGATTTTTTGAGATAATGTTAAAAGATTATGATGAGGACCGACTCTTGGATAATCTCAAAAAAACCCAAGTTGTTGCAATTGGACCATTCACAGCTGATGAACTAAAAAAACTCAAAGTCCAAAATACGGTATCGCAGGTTCATACCGTATCAGGATCTTTTGATACAATCAAAGAAATCTTCTCAACTTAAAATTAGCATATACATATTTCTCTAGTGTAGAACCTTTTGATTATTAAGATCAAATTTGTCTAATTGTCCAAAATGAAAAGATGTTGAAAACAGATTTGCCTGAATTATTTGATTTTATGTCTGATTTGTGATTACTCTGGATAATTCTAAGAATTTTGAATTAAATTGAATCGATCAATTATTGCAATTAACTTTCATAAATTGTAAAATTCGGTCTTTTCTTTTTTGAATAAATGTTTAATATACCCCTAATTTATCAGACTTTCAGTGAAGTATTATCTATTACTCCCATTGATTCTTGGAGTCTTAATCATTGGTAATGTTTCAGGTTCTTTTGCTCAAACAATCGAATCAGTTGATGTTGTTGAAAATAAACTCGTAACTTTGATTGGTGAAGGATTTGATCCTGACCAAGATGATCTCACCTTTAAGTGGGTTCAAATTTATGGTGAGTCTGTAACTCTTTCCTCTTATGTGATTCCAGAACCCACATTTATGGCACCTGAAGTCCCAAATGGTGAAATCAAGGTTTTGACCTTTGAATTGACAGTCACTGATCCTCAAGGTGCAAGTAGTTCTGATATTGTTGAAATTATTGTAAACCCTGTAAACCATACTCCTTTTGTTGATGCAGGAAAAGATCAAGTTGCTTTACCTTCTGTTAATGCAATGACTATCATTCCAACTACCTCTGACTCAGATGGAGATATCCTAACTTACAAATGGGAACAACTTGCAGGACAGGAAGTGGATGTTCAATCTACCAATGAAAAATACCTTACATTTTTGCCGATGTATCTAGATTTTGACCAAATTGATCCAATTACCTTTAAAATTACAGTTGATGATGGCTTTGGTGGTGTTGCAAGCGACACCGTAAACGTATTCCCATTTACTGGTCTTCTTGATAATAAACGAATTTCAATTGATGCCGGTCCACTTCAAACAGTTCCTGAAGGAACCAAAGTTACCTTAAATGTAACTGGTGAGACACTTGATGGTAAACCAATTACCTATATTTGGGCTCAGATTCTTGGAACATCAGTTGAACTTAGTTCATTTAATGGTGATCAAGTAACATTTATCGCACCTAAAGTAGGTGATAATGAAGAACTCTTATCATTCTTAGTAACCGGTTATTCTCCTGGAAATGGTTGGGCAAATGACTTGGCACTAGTTAAAGTAACTCCATCCAATGGACCTCCTATTGCTGATGCAGGTTTAGATCAAAATGTCCTTGAAGGTGTTCTTGTGAAACTAGAAGGCACTGGTACTGATCCAGATGGTGATAGACTGAAATATTCTTGGGCTCAAACATCTGGAATGGAAATGGAAGTCTTTGAGAGAGCATCATTTTCAATTTACTTTATGACACCTCAGATTTCTACTGCTTCTGAGCAATTAACCTTTGAACTTACTGTAACTGATACGCATGGTAACTATGATACTGACGATGTAAGTGTCAACATTAATACCATTAACTTCCCACCAAGAGCCTCAGCTGGTCCAGATAAGAGAGTAGTTGGTGGAACTGACGTAACTATTGTAGGAACTGGAGTTGATCCAGACGGTGATGAGCTCACATACAAATGGAAACAGATCTATGGCGATACTATAAGCATTGATACATCAAACCCAACATTCTCATTTACTGCACCTGAAGTATCTCCTGCAGAGACAAAGCGTTTGGCCTTCCAATTAACAGTAACAGACACTGAAAACCAAAGTGACTCTGATCAAGTTGTAGTCTTTGTAGTTCCAGAAAATAGCGCACCAATCGCTAATGCTGGTCCAGATAGAATTGTAGATGAAAATGCAATGTTAGATTTGATGTGTACCGGTAGTGATCCTGATGGCGATATAATCGACTTTATGTGGTCATCAGATTCTGGTGTTGTCATTGCTAGTCCCGTAACTCCAATGACATCAGTTCAGATTCCAAGTGTTGTAACAGACACAACAATGGTGATGACTTGTACTGTTTCTGATGGCAGATTGTCATCTTCAGACAGCATGACACTTACTGTAAGAAATGTCTTGAATCTTGATATTGTAGCAGATGCAGGACCTGACAGAATTGTAAACGAAAATGTTAGAGTCGGTTTAGATGGAAACAATAGCTATGATCCAGAGAACCAACCACTATCATACATGTGGACTCAGGTTGGCGGAGAACAAGTGACATTATCTTCGACAACATCAATCACTCCATCATTTACCAGTCCAACTGTTGCCAATAACGAAATTAAGGTACTCACATTTGAGCTCAGAGTATACGATGATAATGGAAGAGAAGATACTGACACTGTAATGATTACTGTAGACCCAGTTAATGCTCCACCAGAAGCAACTGCCTCTGCAAGACAATCCTAATCTTAGAATACTGGGATGACTAATTTTATTATCTTTGATTCTTTCTAGCATTCATTTGTGTGAATTATTAATGTGTTAATTTCAAAAAATTCATCTATTTGCAATTGCATAATTGAAATCATGGTTGAAAAAGTTGAACAGTTATTTGATCTGGGTCAGAGATGTATGAATCTCGGAAATCCAAAAGAGGCATTACAGTATTTCACCAAAGCTTTGAGTATAGATCCTAATCACAAGAAAAGTTTGATAAAAAAAGGAAATGTATTAGGAAAACTTGGAAAATATAGGCAGGCTATTACATTTTATGATAATGCGTTAAAACAAGATCCTAATGATTTACTTGCTTTGCTAAACAAAGGATTGGCATTACACTTTCTAAAAAATTATCAAAGTGCCATAGAGTGCTTTGATATGGTTTTGAAATCCAAACCTGATAATTTGACTACTCTATACAACAAATCATCAAGCTTAGTTCAACTTGGCAAAACTGATGAGGGATTAAAAATTCTAACAACCGTTGTAAAAAAAGATCCTTCTTACAAAGAACAAGCAAAATACGATGTTGATTTTCATGAGATAAGACATCTTAATGAGTTTAAAGAAATTCTTATATTCTGAAATTTTTATTTTAATGCAAATATTTAGCTAAAGCTATTTAGCTGTACCTACTTTTCCTCATGTATTTATAATATAACGGAGTTATTTCGTGCATGGCAACTGAAAATCTTGACATGGATTATTCAAAATATGATTTTAAAGATTCTACAGAAATGTATGTTCACCTTAGCAAGAAAGGCCTGACTAAGGATACAGTAATTGGCATTAGCAAAATGAAAGATGAGCCACAATGGATGCTTGATTTCAGATTACGTGCATTTGAAACTTTTATGAAAAAACCAATGCCAACCTGGGGTGGAGATCTTAGTGTCATTGATTTTCAAAATATTTACTATTATGCTAAAGCATCAGAGAAAACAGAGAAAAATTGGGATGATGTTCCAGCTGATGTCAAAAATACTTTTGATAAGTTAGGGATTCCTGAAGCAGAAAAGAAATTCCTTGCAGGCGTTGGTGCACAGTATGAGTCCGAAGTAGTATACCACAATCTACGAGAAGATTTGCAAAAACAAGGTGTTTTATTCTTGGATACTGACTCTGCTCTAAAGGAACAACCAGAGATTTTCAAGAAATATTTTGGTAAAGTAATTCCGCCTGAAGATAACAAATTTGCTGCACTAAATAGTGCCGTATGGAGTGGTGGTTCTTTCATCTATGTTCCCCCAGGTGTTAAAGTTGACATGCCTCTGCAAGCATACTTTAGAATTAATGCGGAAAACATAGGTCAGTTTGAGAGAACTCTGATTGTAGTTGATGAAGGTGCCGAAGTTCACTATATTGAAGGATGTACTGCTCCAGTTTACTCTTCAGAGTCATTACACTCTGCAGTAGTAGAATTAGTTGCACACAAAGATGCAAAGCTAAGATACACTACAATTCAAAACTGGAGTAATGATGTGTACAATCTTGTAACAAAGAGAGCATATGCATATGAAGGCGCAACAGTAGAATGGATTGATGGAAATATTGGAAGTAAACTAACAATGAAGTATCCTGGAGTTTACCTTATGGGTGAGAGAGCTTATGGTGAAACGTTATCTATTGCATTTGCAGGCAAAGGCCAACACCAAGATACTGGTGCAAAGATGGTTCATTTAGCTCCAAATACAACATCAAAGATTACATCAAAGTCAGTTAGCAGACTTGATGGCCGCTCCACATACAGAGGATTACTTAATGTAGCAAAGGGTGCAACAAATGTAAAATCTACTGTACGATGTGATGCATTATTACTGGATGACACCTCAAAAACTGATACCTATCCTTACATGGAAATTAATCAAGAAGATGCCACAATTACTCACGAGGCAACTGTAGGAAAAATTGGCGATGAACAAATCTTCTACCTTATGACTAGAGGATTTACTGAAGAAGAAGCACTATCTCTAATTGTTAATGGATTCATGGAGCCATTTACAAAAGAACTCCCAATGGAATACGCAGTTGAGCTAAACCGACTCATAAAGCTAGAAATGGATGACTCTGTAGGCTAACCACATTAATTTTAAAAAGACATGTCTCAACAAACATTATCAAAAATTAATCCTAGTCACATTGAAGAAATTTCCTCTTCAAGAAATGAACCTGATTGGTTAAAGGAATATCGAAAGAACTCTCTTTCAATATATGAGACTTTGCCAATTGAAACATCTCCATTATACAACAAATACACTGATGCAAAAAAGATGGATCCTGAACAAGTCTCATTTGCAACAAAGACTACTGATTCTGTTCCCTCATTTTTGCAAAAAAGATTAGGTGAGCTAGAAAACCAAACATGTATTATTCAAATTGGTACAAACATTCACAAAATCAACATTGCTGATGATGTAAAATCAAAAGGAGTTGTAATTAGTTCTATTGCAGATGCAATTCAAAATAACCAGGACCTGGTCAAAAAGGCACTTGAATCATCAACCTCAAATGAAGATAAATTTACTGCATTAAATAATGCTGCATTTAACTCTGGAATATTTATTCACATTCCAAAAAATGTAATTTTAGATAATCCAATTCATGTTGTTTCTTGTTTAAGTGAAGACGGTATTTCTACCATTTCAAGAAATGTATTGTTTGCAGATGAGAATAGCAAAGCTACAATTGTTCAAGAACTATACTCTCCAAAAGCAGAAAAACAACAAGCATATCTTGAATTACTCAACACAACAGCTGCTGCAAATTCACAAATAGATATTACTACGCTACAGGTAATGGATCAAAGTACTGTTAATTTCTCAACTAGAAGAACTGATTTGGGGCAAGATGCAAAAGTAAACTGGTATTCTGGTTTATTTGGCTCCCTTTTATCTAGATATAAGATTGAATATTTTCTAAATGGAACAGGAGCATCAGCTAATGACTCTGAGGTTGTATTTGGAAACAACAACCAAGACTTTGATATTCAAACAAATGTGAACCATCAAAGTCCAGCTACGGAAGGTAGAGTGGTTGAAAAATCCATACTAAAAGATAAGGCAAAATCCCTTTTCAAAGGGATGATTAGAATCAAAGAAAATGCATCAAAATCAAACTCATTTTTGTCTGGACGCTCTATTCTTCTTGATAAAGATGCAAAATCAGATGCAATTCCAGGCCTTGAGATTTTCACAAATGATGTAAAAGCAACACACTCTGCCTCAGTTGCACAAATTGATGAAGAACAAATATTCTACTTACAGTCAAGGTGTCTCTCAAAAGAAGAAGCAGAAAGAACAATTGTTGAAGGCTTCTTAGAACCACTTTCTAGAAAAATGTCCTATCAGGTAAGAGCCTGGATTGCATATCTTATTGAATCAAAATGGGAAGAAAGAGAACTTACCATCAATACAGATGAAGAGCTTGCAAAATTTGTTGAAGTTGAAGAAACTCGTTATAACGAAGATTCTGAAATAGAACAACACTACAAGTATAGGTGATTAACCTGGTTCAGTGGATTAAAGCTTGTAATTTAGATCAAGTACAAGAAGGTCAACTTTTTGGATTAAATCATGATGATAAAAAAATTCTCATTGCAAACCAAAAAGGAAAAATTCATGCCACTGATCTGATTTGTACTCATGCAGAAGCTGATCTTTCTACCGGATTTCTAAGTGATGAAGGTGTTCGTTGCCCATTACATCTTTCTGTTTTTAATTTGGAGAATGGTAAACCACAAAATCTTCCTGCAGAAACTCCTCTTAGAGTATACAATGTTAAAATAGAGCAAAACGAGATTTACGTGGAGGTTTAAAGATTTGCAAAGCTCTCAAACTTTTGAAAATTTAAGAAATGATTTCCCAATCCTAAAAAGAAAGGTACGAGAAAACAAACCCCTTGTTTATCTTGATAATGCATCAACTACACAAAAACCAAATCAAGTAATCAATGCAATTACCGATTACTATCAAAACCACAATGCAAATATTCACAGAGCAGTGTATGCCCTAGCAGAAGAAGCAACAGAGGCTTTTGAATCTACGAGAGACAAGATTGCAAATTTTGTCAATATCAAAAACCGAGAGGAAATAATCTTTGTTAGAGGAACAACAGAGGCAATTAATCTGGTGGCTTATGCATGGGGCAGAACTCATGTAAAAGAGGATGACATTATAGTTTCAACTGAATATGAGCATCATAGCAACATTGTCCCATGGCAGCTTCTTACACAGGAAAAACATGCAAAGATAGAGTACATTGGAATGGATGACAATGGTGAGCTAATCCTAGAAGATTTAGATAAGCTACTTGATACAGGAAAGGTAAAACTAGTGACTTTTAGCCTAATGTCTAATGTTTTGGGAACAATTACTGATGCTGAAAAAATTATTGCAAAATGTAAAGCAAAAGGAGTTTTAACTCTAGTTGATGGGGCACAAGCAGTTCCTCACATGAAAGTAGATATTGAAAAATTAGAATGCGACTTTTTTGCGTTCTCAGGGCATAAAATGCTTGGACCTACTGGAATTGGTGTCCTTTGGGTAAGAAAACAAGTTCTAGAAACAATGAATCCATTTCATGGCGGTGGTGATATGATAAGAGAAGTTCACAAGTATGAAACTACATGGAATGATTTACCATACAAATTTGAAGCTGGCACCCCAAATATTGCAGATGTTGTTGGATTGGGGGCTGCAATAGATTATCTGAACTCTATTGGAATGGAAAATGTTAGACATCATGAAATTGAACTAACTCAATATGCTATTGACAAACTTTCTCAAGTAAATGGTCTTCAAATCTATGGAACAAAGGATATTTCAAAACGAGGAGGGGTGATCTCTTTTAATTTTGCAGATGTTCATCCCCATGATGTTGCACAAATTATCGATGAGGAAGGAATTGCTGTCAGGTCAGGACACCACTGTGCTCAGGTTTTGATGGAAAGACTAAATGTTGCTGCAACATCAAGAGCAAGTTTCTATATTTACAATACCAAAGAAGATGTTGATGCCTTGGTAAATTCATTAAATAAGGTAGCGAGGTTATTCAAATTATGAGCAGTAATGCAGACATTTACCATGAGATGATAATTGATTATTCAAGAAACCCTGTTAACTATGGTGAGATTGAAAATCCTGATGTTACATTTCATGACTCTAACCCTCTATGTGGGGATAGCATTGACATTGATATGAAAATTGACGATAGTACCGTTACTGATATCAAGTTTCACGGCAAAGGCTGCGCCATTTGCATGGCATGCTCTTCAGTTCTAACTGAAATAACAAAGGGAAAAAAAATTGATGAGGTAAGACAAATTGAAAAAAATGATGTTTTGGGTGAACTTGGATTGGAGAATTTACAGGCAGTCCGAATAAAATGTGCACTACTGTCACTAAAAGTACTCAAATCAGCCCTCTATTCTTATCTTGGAAAACACATGAAAGATTCTGAGGATGTAGATAAGTTAAAAGAAGAAGCAGCGAGCCTATACTAGTATGGGTGATTTTACTCCTTCAACTCCAATTTCACTTCAAATTAGAAAAATAATTTTTGAACAACACAACGATGTTGATGCAAGATTTACAAATGATGAAATTTTTGAAAAATTAAAACAAAATGGAGATTTAGATCCATCCTGGATTGTTGATGATATTGAACCATATATTAAAGAAATTTGTGATTCTGGTCTTACAAGAAACATCGCTCAGAATTTTACTACGATATGGCTAAAGCTCTTTGATCCTATTGAAAAATATCATTGTAACACTTGTAATTTTGATGTTTATCTAGGGGCTTCAGAATCTAGAACTTGTCCAAATGAATCTTGCAAATCTAGTATCTAGCTTATTTCCAAAGCTTTACCAATTGAGAAAAATTAAACGTAACATACTTGAGGTTTGGTTAATTGAAAAATTGGATTTTTGATATCAGATCACGTTCCTTTGTTTTACTGGTTGGAGCTTTTGTTTTTGTATCCCTGTTAGTAATCTATGAAATTACTGAAGAATTTGATCAATCAATCGTTTCGTTTGTTATTGAAAGTTCTGGAAATGACTCTGCTGATCTAATTATGCAGATAATTACTGAAACTGGAGATACTTTTTACATGTTGGGATTTGGAATCTTAATGCTTGCACTAAAAAAGACTAGGAGGATCGGGATAACTCTTATGATATTGATAGTACTATCAACTCTCCTTACAGGATACATCAAATGTGGGGTTGATAGGGACAGACCTGATTTTGAATATGAAGGTGTACCTTTTCCAGTTGATATTAGCCGTGATACATTTGCGCTATTTTGTGAAGGCGGTTTTAATGCCTCTTATCCATCAGGCCATGCAGCAAGATCTGTAATATTTGGAGTTGTTCTTGGGTATGCCTTATCTGAACGATTCCCGAGAGGTGCCTATTTGCTCTTCCTCTATCCAATACTTGTATCAATAAGCAGGGTCTATGTTCTTCAACACTATCCTATGGATGTTCTTGGTGGTGCAATTCTAGGTATAATGCTTACCGGTGTCATGGCAAAAAGAACAAAATTGTATAAAATATTTGAAAAATCAAAATCCTAACTCTGTTAGAGCTGTATTGCTAATCAAAACTATGGCATAATGTTCTTTGTCATGGTGATATGTCCAGTACTTGACATCTCTAATTTCGTTTTTCTCTCTAAGACCTGCTGTCACTCCGGTGGTAATAGTGAATCCTATTCTTTTTGCTAATTTTGTTTCTTTTGGCATAAATACCCTGAATCCCTCTTTTCTCTGACTGAAACCCATCTTTACCATCTCCTCAACTGCATCGTTTGCGTCTTTGACGTCTTTTAGATCAAATGTCTTGGCAACTGGTAAATCCTTTGGATGAAAATCCATTAATTTTTCTAAGACGCTTTGACTAATATTTTTTAAAAATGTCCAATAGGATCAAATTATGTTAATTTTCTTAACTGGTAAGTCAAATCCTGATTATAATAACAACTTAACCGAGTCTCAGGCTTTGGTTTAGACATTGGTAACTCTAGAAAAATTAGTTAATGATCTAAGAAAAAAGAAACGAGAAGCTACTAGATTAAAAAATAAAGCTGAAAAGCAATTAAAAGAATACAAATCTCTTGAAAGAAGATCATCCTCAGGATTAAACACCATAGAGAAAAAAATTGAATCTCAAAAAGAAGATGCATCAGATGTTTCTGAAACTCTTGTTCAAAAAAATGCTCAAATAGAAAGCATTGAAAGATTAATCTCTACTGCTAAGGAACGATTAACCCTTGAAAAAGATGCAATCGCTCAAGCCGAACAAGAAATTGAATTTGCTGATAATCCTGAAGAAAAAGGGTATGCCGAATCGAGATTAAGATCCCTCAAAGATCATGTTCAAGAACTAGAACTTGAGATAAAAAATAGAACAAAAACTGCTAAAAAGATTTCTGATGATATTGCCAAATTCAGTAATATAAAATCGACAATTACTTCCAAAATCCAAAAACAGACTCATTCAAAACCTGCTTTGAGAGAAAAAATGGCCTCAAGTCATAAAGAGGTCCAAAAACTTGCAGTAGAACTTGAAAGAAGGTCAAGAGCAGAGGAATCTGCTAAAAAGGCTCTCGAAAGAGCCACAAAACGGCTTCAAGATTATCTTAAGAGGAAACCAGCAAAGAAAGTAGCTACAAAGAAACCAGCAAAGAAAGTAGCTACAAAGAAACCAGCAAAGAAAGTAGCTACAAAGAAACCAGCAAAGAAAGTAGCTACAAAGAAACCAGCAAAGAAAGTAGCTACAAAGAAACCAGCAAAGAAAGTAGCTACAAAGAAACCAGCAAAGAAAGTAGCTACAAAGAAACCAGCAAAGAAAGTAGCTACAAAGAAACCAGCAAAGAAAGTAGCTACAAAGAAACCAGCAAAGAAAGTAGCTACAAAGAAACCAGCAAAGAAAGTAGCTACAAAGAAAAAAACTCGAAAATAATTTTTACTACAATTTAATTTCTGAACTATTTTAAAAGATAATTAAAACAATGAAAAACTAATTTTCAAAATTAGTTTATTGAGGATTTATTTCCATTTGGCCATACTTGCCTTTTGTTAAGGAAACCTCTCCTTTGAACTCATTGGTGTATCCATTTGTTATTACTACTACATCTCCTACATTTACTGCTTTGATGTCATCTCCCCATAATGTTAATTTCATTTGATCATCTTCAGTTTCACCATCTGCAATGATTGCATCACATACATCAACGGTTCCACCAGTCTTGAGATTAACCGTTCTTGGATCTCCTTTACTCTTTACTTCAGCTTTTGCATTGATTCCACTTCGCATTTTTTTTACTTGTGAAATTGGGATAAATTCAGCCATTCTGATTTTGACTCAATTTCACACAATTAAAAGCTTTTTTAAAAATAGCTTTTTGATTTTTTTAATATGCCGATCTCATTTTCAAAACAATCCAATAGTAATCGAAAAATATCGGTCGATATCAAATCTCCTTGCAGAGGTATCGAAGCCCGGTCAACCGAGAGGGACTCAAGATCCTCAAAATAGGAAATCCCTTCTCTCAGGAGTTCGTGGGTTCAAATCCCACCCTCTGCACTATCCTTTATGTAAAATTTTGATAAATTGTAAATTTTTTCTATAAATTAAGCAGTTATTGGCTTTACTTTGCTTACTGAATGCTTTTCAATTTTTTTATGCATTTCTGCGATGCCCTCATCGTTAAAAGAAAGATTGCATCTATAACATTTCCAGACTACCTCAGACATGTGTATTTATAGGTATTTTTTCCTTATAAGGATATTGAATAATTGATCCAATTTTTTTAAAAATCGTCATCAATACTTTCATAATCTTGAGATTTTTTGAGGTTTTGTGATAAAAACAAAATTTTTTCACAAGTAAAGCAGAATCCAAGGGTTTAGAAACAAAAATCTATTTGATTAATCAAAAGATGGCAGATATTTTTGAAATCTTTGCAGAATGGTCCTATGTAGGTATTTTTCTTGTATTATTTGGAGTAAATGTTGCCCCAATTCTGATGCCACCAAGCTGGATCATATTGACTTCTTTTTACCTACTTGATCCTAGTTTGAATATTATCTCACTTGCAATGGTTGGAGCTACTGCTGCAACAATAGGTAGATTTTTGCTGAAAAGAATTAGTAGTCTTTTTAGAAGATTTGTAGGAAAAGAACAAAAATCAAATCTTGATATTATTGGAGATTACCTAAATCAAAAAAAATTTGGATATTTGATTGCATCTTTTCTTTTTGGTGCAACTCCTCTTCCCAGTAACATGCTTTTTATCACATATGGTTTAATGAGGGCAAAAAGTATTGGTATTTACATTGGATTTTGGTTTGGACGATTCTTGTCATATATTGTAATGATATATTTTGGAAATGCCGTTTTACAACCATTCCTCGAAATTTTTGAAGATAGACTTACAGGAATTTTACTTGTAGATGGAGTTGGTGTTGGAGTAATAGTGCTTTTTGCATCCATTAACTGGTCGCTCTTAATAACACAAAGAAAAATCAAATTTGTCAAACCAAAACTCTGGAGATTCTAAATGGATTCTGTTGATTTACTACAAAAACAAGTGCAGCAAAGAATGAAAAATGATTCTGCCCATGATTTTAATCATGTTATGAGAGTATACAAAAACGCACAGAAATTATGCAAAAAAGAAAAAGCAAATGAAAAACTTGTGCTAAGTGCAGTATTATTACATGATATCATCTCCTACCCTAAATCAGACCCGCGCTCAAAACTTTCATCAATAAAGAGTGCCCAAGAAGCAAAAAAGATTCTAAAAAATTTAGGCTATTCTTCTAAAGAACTTAGAATAATCTCAGATGCAATTCGTGATCATAGTTTTTCTAGAGGAAAAACTCCGCAAACTTTAGAAGGAAAAATACTTCAAGATGCAGATAGGCTAGATGCAATTGGTGCAATAGGAATTGCTAGAGTTTTTGCCGTTGGAGGATCAGAAAAACGATCATTTTACAACAAAAAAGACCCATTTTGTAAAAAACGGACAGCTGATGACAAAAATTGGACTCTGGATCATTTCTATCAGAAACTATTGAAATTAGAATCTTTAATGAACACAAAATCTGCTAAAATTGAGGCCAAAAGGAGAACTAGAATTATGAAAAATTTTCTCTCTGAACTAAAAAACGAAATCTAATTCTTTTTCCCTCTTGCCTTTGTTCTTAGGACTGCCTTGCAACAAATACATCTAGTATCTTCAACTGACATAAATATTCCACAAAACGTACATCGCTTCTGACCAACTTCATATCTGAGTTTATTTGGAACAGGTTCGGCTTTGTGCATTTGGCAAATACCTCTACATGTTCTTCCCACTAAATTTCACCTCCTAATCTTTCTTTGATCTCTTTTGCTCGATCCCTAATTGTTACAGCACTTATACCTGATGCCTCTGAAATTTTTAATTGTGAAACTTTTTCATTATTTTTCAAGGATGCCAAATGAATAGATGCTGCTGCCATTGCCATTGGATTCTTGCTTGTAGATATTCCTATTTTTTCTGTCAACAAAACAATGTTAAATGCAAGTCTTTCTGTTTTTTCTGAAATGCTAATAGTTTTTGAAATTCTTGTAATAAATTCATGTGGATTATATGCATTAGGAAAGATGTTTAGCTCTTTTATTAAAAATCTGTAAATTCTCTGTAAGTTTTTTCTTTTGATATTTCCAGCATCGGCAACATCTTGTATGGTTCTAGGTGTGTTTGTTAATCTACATGCAATGTACACTGTAGCACAAAGAATTCCTGAAGTAGTTCTGCCGCTAAGAATTTTTTTTGCTGAAATTTTTCTAAAAAGATAGGCTGTATGTTCTACAACTGGTTCAGGAAGATTAAGTTTTGCTCTAATTCCATCAAGTAAAAGAAATGCTTTTTGCAATGATTTTACAGTATTTGCAGAACGACTATTTCTATCCCACATACGAAGGCGATAAAACATTCTACGATTCTCTTTTGATAAGTACTTTCCAGTAGCATCCTTATCTTGTGACTCTATTATTGTCGATAAGCCCATATCGGCTATTTTTAATGAAATTTTCCTTCCAACTCGAGATGTTTTAAGATATTCTTCTTTTGTAATTCCAGAAATTTCTGGTCCAAATTCAATTGGTTTTTCATGTGATACTGCACCACAATTACTACATGCAATTTCCCCAGTATCTAAATCTGTAATTATTTTATTTTTGTTGCAATTTTGTTGATGCACAAGTTCGGTTAACATTTTATCCTCCAAAATGGTTCTCCATAATATTTACAGGATACTCCAAACTCATGAAATTTTATTTTGTAATTACTATAATTAATACAAATTTTGATTTTAGAATTTACATATACTAATGAATTTCTGTTTTTTTCTTGGTAAGATGATTTTACTATCATAATTAAATTTGGTTTTAAAATTATTTAAGCCAGATTTGTTTTTGTAACTAGTGGTAATTATTAAACTTCTATTCAACATAGACTTGCTTTTTATAACCTATCAAAATTAATGCAAGACCAAATGCAATCACTCCAATTGATATTTTCTCTGAAGTTATTTGAGACGATGTGTAAAACTCCATCACAAAATCTGGACCCCACACAATCAAATTTTGAATTGGAATAATTATTGCTGAAATCAAAAAGATTACTCCAAATGCTGTTATGATGCTTGGTCTATATGGTTTTAATTTACTCATTTTAGTTTTTTATCCTGAGACTTGAATTACTATTGCTGTTTGGCTCTCAAGTTCTCTTACTTTAGATAACACCTTTGAGATGTTTTCAATCAAACCAAACTCTTTATTCTCAATCATCGCATAACCTGATTCAACTCCATATGAAATTGAAAGATTTTCTTCCATAGCTTGTTTTTCTTTTTTAAGATATTTTAATGTCCTAAAAATTATAATCTAGTGCTAATTCGCTCCTAAATATTAATACAATAACAAATTATTGGCACTATGAAATAATTTCTTTTCTTCATAAATACTAAAAACAAAAAAGTATGATTACTGAATTGTCTTTCCTGTCCCAATCTACAAAAAATTTGAATTCTGATGAAAATCCAAAAAAACTGAACGTTTGTCTTTCATCCTTAGTTCGCTTGAAAATCAAAAAAAGTAATTACAATAACCTTGAAAATATACAAACAAATTTCTCATTATCTGAAAATAGTGATTAAGATATGAAACATTTTACTCTAACGAGAAATTCTTCATTATCTCAAGAAAGAATATTTCATTTAAGTACTGATGTCGAAAATTTTCATCAGGTAATGCCTGATTATTTTAAATCATTAAAAATCATTAGACAAACAAAGAATGAAAAAATTGTTTTAGAAAAAATAAAATTTCTTGGAATTCCCCTAAAAATAAAAACAAAACATGTAATTAAAAAACCCTCAAATCACGAAATCTATATTCTTAGTGGGCCTACTAAGGGGACTGTATTTGTAGAGTCATATGTAAAATCTGATGATGGAACAGTTATTTCAATTGATGTAAGATTAAGATTAAATGGATTTTTCAAGTTATTTGGATTCTTAGAAGATTATCTTGCAAATCAGATGAGTTCAGTAATGGATCAGTTTATTAAATCTACTGAGAAATTTAATTCTTATAATTTGTCCAAATAGTTAGCACTATGTAAATTATTTGGCACCTGCATAAATAGAAAAAAATAAAAAATTATTCATGAGGGAACCCATTTACATTATTGGAGCAGGAGTGGGTGGACTAACCACAGGTGCTATGCTTGCACAAAAAGGACATCCTGTAAGAATTATTGAAAAATCCTCAAAATTAGGTGGCAGAACTGCCTCTATGAAATTTAAAAACCATATTCTAGATAATGGCTTTCATATTATGCCCTTTTACAAAAAATCTGCAATTTTCACTGTTTTAAAATCATTAGAAATTGAATCAAAACTAAAACTTGCCAAAGTTGACAATATTGCCTTTCATTCTGATTCAGGATTTCACAAATATCCTAAAGGAATGAATGACCTTTTACGCCTTTCTCTGATTCCATTAAAAAGTAGAATCAAACTTTTGAAAGTACTTCTCCCGATGGCTTTTACCTCCATTGAAAAAACAGAAGAATGGGATAACCTTTCTCTAAAAGAAATAACTTCCAAATTAGATCCTGAAACAAATGCATTTTTTGAGGCAGTATGCATGTTGGCTTTTGCTGATACTGTTGATCATATTTCTTTAGGTGAATTTGCAAGGACAATAATCCGTGCCAATCCTTTCAAAGGAGGAACAAGTGAATTTGCTTATCCTGAAGACGGTGGATATGATTCAATTTCAAAAATTTTGGCCCAATACATTGAAGAAAATGATGGTAATGTTGAGCTAAACTGCTCTGTAAAAAAAATTATTATTGAAAATTCTAAAGTAACAGGAATAGTAACAAACAGTAATGATTTTATTCCGACAAACTGTGTTGTGATTTCTTACCCTGCTTACATGGCAATTAATCAATTGTTTGACAGAGATGTATTTGATGAAAAATTTGTAAAAGAGATAAACAAGTTAAACAAAAAAACTGCAGTAGTAGAGGTTCATTTTGCCTTAAAATCTCAACTTGATACAAGACAAGTAGTTTTTCCAGTCGGTGATAATTATACTACAAAAGGAATTTTTTTCATTTCAAACATTACTTCATCAGTTTCTCCTCCGGGAGAACATTTGATAATTGCTGGAACTCCAGTAGATCCCTCTGTCACTGATGATCCAAAACAAATACGTATGATCGTAAATACAATGAAAAAAGAAATCTCTTCGATTTACCCTCAATTTGAGGAATCACTACTTTGGGAACGCCCAATGGCTTGGAATCTTGTGGAATCAGTTGTAAAAGAACCTGGATTGGTATGGAAATCAAAAATGCCACATGAAATTCCTAGCATTAAGGGGTTGTTTTTTGTAGGGGATTCTACTATTAGTTACGGAATAGGTACTGATTCAGCAGCCCATAGCTCTATTCTTTGCATGCCTAAAATACAATCTTATTTAAAAAAATAAGAAATAAACTATGCTGTTCTAATCAACTTGGGGATTTCTTCTAGTGATGATTTTGGTATTATTTTTGCATCAAACTTTGGGATATTTTCTCCCTCTATTGCAAAACCGCCAACCAAAATTGGAATGTTAAATCGTTCTTTGATCTTTCTTACAAGTCGTTGTCCTGCTGATAGATTATCCTCCAAGGTTATTGATAATAGTACTACATCAGGATTGTTGTTATCGATGAAATTCAAAATAGATTCCGTGGGCATTGATGTTCCCATGTTGTATACTTTGAATCCTTTAATTGAAAGATATGTTTCTAGTACGTCACAACCAAGATGATGTTCCTCTCCAAGAGGAACACAAATTAAGACTTTCTTTTTGTTGGCATTTCCAGTAACTTGATCCATTATAATTTTAACAAGGGTTTGTGCAACATTACTTGCTACATGCTCTGTTGCAATACTGATTTTACCAGTAGCCCAATCGTCTCCAATCTTATACATTACTGGTTTTAGAATTTTATCAAAAAAATCTGGAGTATCAAAAATTTTGGTATATTCCTGATAGATCTTTAGTGAAGCCTGAATATCTCCTTCTGTTAATTTTTTAAATAGTTGCTGTTTTGATTTTTTTGATGCATCTTCTCTTTTTTTAATATCTTTAGGATTAAATTTTGCCAACACAGATAATATTTTAGAATCATTTCTGTAATCTGAAGGAATATCATCTTTTACAACATCAGATGCTTTTCCTAAATACTTGATTATTTCTTGTTTTGATGTATTTTTCTGAGAATCCCACACACTTTTGACAAGATAAAGATATTGATCAGATTTTACTTTCTTTGCTCTAATGTATACCATGAATTTTTTGTTTCATTAAACTATATAACTAATGCTAACTATATTTTATAGTGCTAATGGATTTTATTTTTTGCTATTTTTTTTAATTTAGATCCTTTATGACGTTTTCATTATTGAGAGATTGAAATGGAATTCCTGGAATAATGTTTGAATATAATAAAAAGTAGGTCTGACTAGCTAGATAGGTATTGTTGAATCTAAATATGACTGGATTTATTTCTACAAGAATATCTCCTAAGCTGATCTTTTCTTTTCTATATTCTTCTAATAACTGAAAAAACAATTCTTTATCAGATTGATTCAATTTTTTTGAAAAATGTCCAAAAATATGCATAATTACATTTGTATGCATTTTCTTGGTTGGTTTTTTCTTTAGAGCAATTCTTAGATTTTCTTCATAACTCTCTAAAATTTCTGAAAAGGGGATTTTTTTATAACTAGCTACAATGTTTCCTAGCTTTTTGAGTTGCTCTTGGTTATGGGCCATTATCATGTACTTATTCATAGCCTGAAAATTCACGAGATTTTTGATTTTTTTTAACCTTTTAACGTCTTCAAATCTCTCAAATACATAATTTTTAACATCATCCTCAGAAATAACAGGCAATCCTACATTGGAATATTCTTGCTTTTCCTTCACTTTTCAAATTTGATGTTGATTACATAAAAAGCCCAATATGGAAAATTTTGTTTACCACTAGATATTTTTACAATTTCTTTTAAAATTTAGCACTAGACAAATTATTGGCACCAGCTTAAATATTATGAATGGAAAAACACGTTAATGAAAACCACAATAACCACAATTGCAGCAATTCTCTTAGTAGGATCAATTACTTCTTTTGCAAGTGCTGAAGAAGTACCAGCTTGGGTAAAAAACAATGCAGGATGGTGGGCTGATGGAACAATTTCTGAATCAGAATTTGTACAAGGGATTCAATTCCTTATAGAAGATGGTATTATTGTAGTTCCTCCAACAACAGTATCTGCTGAATCGTCTGAAGGTGTACCAGCTTGGGTAAAAAACAATGCAGGATGGTGGGCTGATGGAACAATTTCTGATGGTGAATTTGTTAACGGAATTCAACATCTGATAAAAACTGGTATTGTCTCTGTTTCAACTTCTGAACCTGTAGTTGAAGCTCCAATGCAATCAGCAACTAATGATTCAAAATTAGCTTCCCTTGAAACAGAGCTTGAAAAATGTTCTGAGATTACTAAAGCATATCCTAGACTAAACTGTGAAAAAGCAGCTGAGCATCAAATTGAAGCTTACAAAATAAAAACAAATGGTCAGTCTTTCCAAGTAGGACCATTGACTTATTATTGGGCCGATCTTGGAAGTGAAGGAAATTCATTTGAAATTTCTCCATCTGGTCAGGCAATTCTTTCAATTAGAATGCTAGCTGAAAATAATGGCTCATCAGATAATATTTCCATGATGTGTACTGGTCCTGCTGTATGTAACTATGATGTTTGGAATGGTGAAAAGGCATTCAAGTATTCTGGCATGGATTTTACAAATGGGCAAATTGTTCTGAAATCTGGAGAGTCTGCAATATTCAACATGTTGTTTGGTCCAAATATTGGATATGGTGGAACACAATTCATCTATGATTCTTCAAAAGATTATGTCTTTAGAATCTCTGAACCGTATGGAAGTGCATCTATTCCATTAAACTTGGAGCAATAGATCACTCTTTTCTCTTTTATTTTTAATCAAAAATTTCAGTAAATCAACCATAATCCACATATCTGTCATATCTCTTTTCGACCTCTTTGTTTAATCCGTTCGTAATCTTTTTGATTTCTTCATCTCTTCTAAAATTAATGTATTTTTGAATTGCCTGAAATTTTTCCTCTTTTGGGTATGAATCAAAGATAGGATCAATTACTTTGAAGTATTCTATTGTCTTTTCTCGGAATTCTTCTCTTGTGGGTCTTTTGTTTCCATTCATTCTAAACCAAATTGTAGCCCAACTACAACCAACCACATGAGGCAATAAGTCAAAAGCCCTTTCTATCTCAAATCTTTCATCATTTCTCATGATTTTTGAAGAAATGTTGCTGCTGATTTTGCAAAGTATGTCACAATCATGTCTGCACCTGCTCTTTTAATGGAATATAGTATTTCTTCTGTGATGTTCTTTTCATCAATCCAACCTTGTTTTGCTGCTCCTTTAACTAATGCATATTCTCCTGAAACACTGTATGCTGCAACTGGAACGTCGAATCTCTTTCTAGTTTCTGAAATAAGATCTAGATATGATAAAGCTGGTTTAATCATTACAATATCTACCCCCTCATTGATATCAGTTTGAACTTCCAACATGGCTTCTCTTGCATTTGTGAAAGGAACTTGGTATGTTTTTCTGTCTCCGAATTTTGGTGCACATTCCGCAGCATCTCTAAAAGGTGAGTAAAACCCAGAACGATGTTTTGCTGAATGTGACATTATAGATACATCAGTAAACCCTTCACCGTCTAGAGCTTCTCTAATCGCAGCTACTTGACCATCCATCATTGCAGATGGTGAGACAGTATCAACACCTGCTTTTGCCTGACTTACGGCTATTTTTGCTAAAGTGTCCAAACTAGTATCGTTATCGATTTTATTTCCTTGAATAATTCCACAGTGTCCTGTTGATGTAAATTGACACAGACATACATCTGCCATAATCACCATTTTATCTCCAAAGTTTTTTCTAATCTGGGAAATTGCCTTTTGAACAATTCCATTATCATCAAATGCTGATGAACCAGCTTCATCTTTGTTACTTGGAATTCCAAATAACATAATTGCAGGTATGCCTAAATCTGAAATTGTTCCTACCTCATCATTAATGTCTTCAAGAGGCAATCGTTCTATCTCTGACATTGATTCTACTTTAATTCTTGTCTTTAGATCTTCTTGAACAAAAACTGGGCAAATGAAATCTCTTGGTGATAAACTAGTCTCTTGTACCAACTCCCTCATTTTTGAAGAAGTTCTTAATCTACGAAGTCGTCTCATAGGAAAAGACATACTCAAAAATCCTTTAGGGTAAAATATAATCCTAGTCTAATTGACTCTTTTTATAGTCAAATAATTTGCTTGCCATTTCAATAACATAAGGATCTCCTTGCTCAGATGCCTTTCTAATATTGTTCATGGGAGTAGATACTATACTTTCTACTACTGCCTTTGTTAACTCTTCAATTATCTTGATTTTTTTCTCATCTTTTTCATCAAGCATATGCAGTGCTTTTTGTAATTCTTTTATTCTAAGAGAGTCTATGTTTTTGAAAACATCTTTAACGAGTGGTTCGGCATCTAGTCTTTTCATTGAGGCTTCTAGAACTGATACTTCTTCATTAATTATATTTTCAACGGTTTTTACCTTGTTTAATCGTGCATTCATATTCTTTTCAACCATTTCAGCAATTTGATCAAGATTCATTAATTTAATACCTCCAATAGTTGCTACTTTTTCATCTACTGTTCTAGGGTTTGACAAATCCAAAATCATCATACCTGTTTTCTTTTCCTTCATGGCATTTGTAATCCTTTCATATGTTACAAGAAAGTATGGTGCAGTAGTTGCTACAAAAAGTACATCATAATTTTCAAATCCTGATAAAACATCTTCAAATTTAACTGGCTTTCCTCCCATTGTTTCACAAAATGCCTTCGATCTTTCAAGAGTTCTGCTAGTTACTGAAAAACCATATCCTCTTCTTTGAAGGGATTTTGCAACAAGAGTTGAAACTTCTCCTGTTCCAATCAGTAATATTTTTTTAAATTTTAACTCATCAATATTTTCTTCTGCTAATTTTACTGCCATAGAACCAACAGAAATTCCTCCTCGCCCAATACCGCTGGTATTTCTAATTCGTGTTCCTATTCTAATTGCTTTGTCAAAAAGAGTATTGAGATGCTGACCTGATGCTTTGATACTTCTTGCCTCTGTGATGGAATTTTTAATTTGGCCTAAAATCTGTTCTTCTCCAAGTACCATTGAATCTAATCCTGATGTGAGTTTTAGAAGATGATGAAATGCTTGTTGATTTTCAACTAATTCTAAATTATCTTTGAATGCTTCTTCCTCTAAACCCGTCAATGATGCCCATGTCTTTTTGATCTTTTCAGCATTACATTCCTTTGATTTTCCAAACAATTCAATTCGGTTACACGTCTGAATAATTACACACTCATCTAATCCTGAGTGTTTCTTAAATTGTTCATATGCTCCCTCTAAATCTCTAATTGTAAATCTTTCTAAAACATGAATTGGAGATCCACGAAAAGTTACCCTTGCATTTATGATGTTTTGCTTCATTCCCAATCTCTCAATATTGTAATTGCCCGTTTTTCAGCTTTTTTCAATTTTCCGTCTTTTATTAACTGATCAATCTCATTATCAGCCATAATATTGCTTAGAACTTCTTTTCTCTTTTTTTGAGTGGATATTCTGTCTTTGGCTAACTCCCTGACGATCTTTTGAATTTTAATTTGATCAATTTCCTCCTTTGTTACGGATTTTTTAAAAATCTCTTCAAATTTTATTTTCAGCTTTTTTGACATTACTGGACTCCTTCCACCAGTAAAAATTGCAATTTGTATGATGTTTTCAATATCTATTACTGCAGGATTTGCAAAATCACTATCATCTGGATTATCTGAACTATACGTAATAATTTTATTTTTTTTCCCATACTCTATTATTTCCTGATTCAATTTTCTGTCATCTGTAGTAGTAATTACTACATGTGGTTTGTATTTAGAAAGAATAGATACATTAGCCATATTCATTTTTTTTAATTTTATTATTTTAGATTCGGCTAGTTTGATAATCTGAGAATTTACTTTACTGCTAATTACAAATACATCGCATTGTTGTTTTAACAATGAATTTATTCTCTTTAGTGCTTCATTTCCGCCTCCGATGATAATTACTTTTTTACCTTGGAGGTTCAGATCAACTATCATCGATCAAAAAGACGACAGTTTCTATTTATGTATTAAAAACTGAGGCGTAAAATTCTAGCTAAGTTTTTAATTGAATAGACTAGTTACTGACTTATTGGCCTCAATGGATGAGTTGGATAAAGAAATCCTAAACGAAATTCAATGGACTTTTCCACTTGTTACCAGACCCTTTGAAGCTATAGCAAAAAAATTTGAAACGACTCCAGAAATTATTAAAGAACGTATGAATGACCTCAAAAAATCAGGTGTATTGCGACAACTAAGCGCTATTTTTGATACAAGAAAATTAGGTTATACCAGCTCTCTTGTCGCAATGGAGATTGAGCCAAAAAAATTAGAATATGTAGCAAGTCAAATTAATCGACATCCTGGTGTGAGTCATAATTATGAGCGTGACCATCAGTTTAATCTATGGTTTACTTTAGCTGTACCACCTGGTTCTGATTTGAAAACAGAACTTGAAAAATTCAATGTGCTAAAAGGAATAAAAAAAGTCCGAATGCTACCAACTCTTCAATTATTCAAAATAGGTGTAAAACTAGATATGGTTGATGAAAAAAAACATCAAGTTGCACCAACTGAACAGAAAAAAGAAATTCAAAACATAAAATTTGAACCTAATGAAACTGACAAAAAATTCATTCGTGAACTTCAAAAAGATATGGAAATTATTGATGAACCCTTTGTAAAAGCTGCAAATAATCTAGGCATAACTGAAGAACATCTATTTGAAAAAATGAAATACTATGAAAGTATTGGAGTAATGCGAAGATTTGCCGCAATTCTTCGACATAGGCAAGTTGGCTTTACTGCAAACGGAATGATTGTATGGAAGGTTCCTGAAGATAGAATTTCTGAAGTTGGAGGAAAACTTGGAGCATTTCCTCAAGTAAGTCATTGCTATGAGAGACCAACGTATCCTGATTGGCCATACAATGTATTTTCTATGATTCATTGTAAAACCCATGAGGAAGCTAAAGAGATGGCTCAAACTATTCAAAATCAAATTAATGTTGATGACTACAAGATATTGTTTAGCTCTCGTGAATTCAAAAAAACTAGAGTCGAATACTTTGTTGAAAATGATTTTAACCTAGAAGAAACAATTCCTGCTTCCTAAATTTCATTATCGTCATGCCCTACTACATGAATTAAACAAAAGTATTGGTCATTCATGTTGCAATAATATTCTGAAAAATCCCCACAAGTCTGGCAGGGTGGTTTTTTATCGTATTCTGATAATTTTGTGTGATAAATTCTTGTTCTTTTTGAAATCGTTGATTCTTTGTAAATTCTTGTCAAGTTTGAAAAATATTCAATTTCTCCTAAATTTAATGGAATATCCGTTTTAATTTTTTTAATTATTAATTCCCATTTTTTATAATCTCCTATCTTTGCTAGCTTGAGTCTTTCTATGATTTCTATTGTCTTTTCTTTATCCATTGATTTGTCCATTAGCGATTAATTAGCTTGAGGCGTAGCCTTTAATTCGTATGGAGGCCATGTATTATACAAATCATCAATCTCTTTCATGTCTGAGGAACTAAGATAGTTTCCATCAGAGATAGACGCAAATGTTTCAATCTCTTCTTCGTTAATAACTGTAGGTAATACTGATGCGATTGACTTTTTTGAGAGTATGAACTTTATTGCAAATTCAGTTATGTTTAATCCATTCCGTTCAGCAATTGGTCTGAACTGTTCTACTTTTTGTAATGCAGATTTTCTCCATTCAACTTTTCTGTCTTTTCTATGATCATTACTTGGAATGATAGTTTCTGCTTTAACTTTACCAGTAAGAATACCTGATGCATCTGGAACTCTAACTAAAATCCCAACATCTTGTTTTTCAGCTTTTTCAATCAATTCATTCCCCGGTGTTTGCTCTAAAATATTGTACACTGTTTGAACTGCAGAAACACTTTTTCTGTCCATTGCCTCCAAACCCTCTTGTGTCCATCCAATAGCGGGACCTAATGCAACCTGTGATGATTTTATTTTACCTTCATTGATTAACTCATCAAGAGTATCAAAAGTTGAATAATTTCTAATATGATTTAATTTAGGATTGTGTAATCCAAAAGAGTCTAAATAGTCTGTTTGTAGTCTTTCAAGTGATGCATTGAGTGCTTTTCGTGTAAATTCTTTATCAAAATTTTGAGGAAGCTCTGCATGACCAATCTGATCTGCTTCTGAGAAATCATATCCATATTTTGTAGATATTACAATCTCATCTCTCATTCCATTGAATACTTCGCCAATTAATTTTTCACTTTTGCCCTTTCCATACATATCTGCAGTCTCAAAGAAATTAATTCCTAAATCATAGGCTTTTTTTAGCATACGTTTTGCTTCATCTTCTTCAATTTTCTTGCCCCACCAATCTAGAGCAATAGTCCATGCTCCAAATCCTATCTCTGATACTTTAATTCCACTTTTACCTAGTTTTTTGTATTTCATTTTACATCGTTTGATTTCATTTTGAAAGACTTAGTTCTTCCAAACTAATTTTTCAATAAAATTTCTTCATTTATGTTTATCCAATATTTGCATCAGTGAGTTTCAATTTCTAGCCTAAACTGGCTATTAGAGGCATGATGTCTCTTTTTACGCAAGGAATCATTGGGGTGTCTACTTTAACGTACTTGGATACTTTTGTTTCTCTCAAATCCATTATTAGATCCTGAAAATCTCTTAATTCGTCAGTTTCAAATGCTAACATAAAATCCTGATCATCGATTCCAAAAGAGTATGTTGTATTTAGAACAATATCTGGATATTTTTGACTGACATCAATATGTTCATCCATCATTTTTTGTCTTTCTTCTTGTGGTAATAGATACCATTCCCTTGTCTTAGTGAAAGGATAAACAATGACATATTTTTTTGATTCATTTCCTGCAACAAATGAGATTATCCTTCCTTTTCTTGCATAAATTGATGGTCTTGTGCATGAAATGTATGTTTGTGTGGGAATTACATACTTTCCAAAAACCGTAAGATACAGTTTAGAAATGGCATTTTGAATTTCTTCAATTGATTTTGCAGCAAACCAAAACAAAAAGTCTGCATCTGAACGTAATCCTAATGTTGAATAAGATCTAAATTTAATTCCTGAATTTTTTATAACATTCTCTACTTCTCTTGCAGATTCTTCTTTTGCAAGGTCTGCCATCCATCTCCATTTGGGATCTATTTGGAAGAATGAGAAATTAAAATAATATTTTTCATCATCATTAGGTTCCATTAATTTTATTTTTTTGAGTTGCCCTATTTAAACAAAAAACTGGATTATCTGATCTTGAATTTCAATATTTTTTTGTCAGGATTTTTTCCCTGAACAAATTTTTACAACTGAAAATAATTGACTTTATTGAAGTGATTTGAATAAAACTTTAGTTTGTATTTTTACTGCACCTGTTGTTCTAAAACCCAGTCATAGCCTTCACTTTCTAATTTATCTGCAAGTGATGCATCTCCTGTCTTCAACACTTTACCCTGTGCAAAAACATGCACAAAGTCCAATTTATCTAGGAATTTCAAAATTCTTGCATAGTGTGTAATTACAATTACAGTGGCATCTTTTCCTGAGACTTGGCTAATTGCCTTTGCGACTGATTGTACCGCATCGATATCTAGCCCCGAGTCAGGTTCATCTAGAATCGAAATTTTTGGTTTTAACACTGCCATTTGTAAAACTTCAGCACGTTTTTTCTCTCCTCCAGAAAATCCCTCATTTAGATATCTTGATAGAAATTCTTCTTTTAAACCAACTTTGTTAAGATTGTCTTTGAGATATTTTTGGAATTCTCTAACTGTAATGAATACTTCTCTATCTTCACCTTGCAATGCTTTACTAAGGGAGTTGTAGGATGTTCTAAGGAAATGAGAAAAGCCAACACCTGCAACTTCAGTTGGATATTGAAATCCTAAGAATAATCCTTTCTTTGCCAGCTCATCTGCTGTTAATTCTAAAATGCTCTCTCCGTCTAACAAAATATCTCCTTGAGTAACTTCGTATTTAGGATGTGCAAGTAATGTGTATGCTAATGTACTCTTTCCAGATCCATTGGGTCCCATTATGGCATGAACTTCTCCAGGACCTGTTTTCAAATTTACACCTTTGAGAATTTCTTTTCCTTCTCTTGTTACATGAAGATCTTTTATTTCTAATACTGCCATGTGTGATTATTTTGTTTCTCTATATATAATGCCCACGAAAATTAGTTGATCCTAACCAAGTCTTGTAAATAAACTCTAATAAAATGAAAAAGGGGATTTGGATTAGTATTTGGCCAGAGATGGTCTCAAAGTAATTTTGAGTTTGTAATTTGTTAGAATCTCTTTACATCTATTTCTGATGGTTACCTCAGTGACGCCTGCAATACTGGATACATCTCTTTGGAGGACATTTTGTCCCAATAACACCGAGGCTACATACAGATATGCTGCTGCAATTCCGTTTGGTGCCTTTCCATCAGCAATACTGCTGTCTTTGGTTTTTTCAGCAATTTCCAAAGCTAATCTTTCAACTCTAACTTCGGTTTGCGTCATATTTGCAATTTTTGAGATGTACTTGTCCATGGTAACTACTGGTGCTGTAAGTTGTCCCATTTCCATTACCATAGTTCTATAGTACCTTGCTGCAAGTTTTGTTTTTGATTTAACATCTTTTGGTGCACATATTCCTCGACAAATTTCTTCAAGTGATCTTACTACATCACATTGCTTACATGCCATGTAAATTGTAGCAGCTGTAATACTTGCTACTGATTTTCCCTTTACATCAACATGTCCATCCAAGTTTCTGTAAATCATTGATGCAGTTTCCAAAACATTTTTTGAAAGATTTAGACTGTCACATGTTTCACCCATTTTTGATAACACATTTGCTAGTCTTCTTTCTCTTGGTGAGGAAACTCTTACTCTTTGTTGCCATTTTCTGAGATTGTGCATTTGATTTGCAACGTCGTGATTGATTGTTTTTCCACTGAAGTCTTTAGAACTAATTGATATCTCAGTTGCAATTCCCAAGTCATGTTGTGAATATGTCGTTTGTCCGGATGCTCTTGCAAGCTTCATCTTGTCTTCGAGATTTGAGCTTTTGGTTTCTGGACCATAATCTGCAATCTGATCTGCAACAACTACGCCACAACCAGAACAGATAACTTCTCCATTCTGAATGTCATCAACTAATGATGATTGACATTCAGGACAGTTTTGTGTTTGTAATATGTTCAATTTTTTCTTCTCCTATTTTTTTGTATTTTAGCAGGAGAATATTCAGTTGCGAAAACACTTTTGCCAATGTATTTTTTGATGTTATTTGTTAATGGAGTTGCTGATGCAAACGGTCTTTTTACTGGACCAATTAATTCCATTACTTTTGCAATTCTAGTTCCCTTCTCGTCACAGAGAATTTGCCCTTCAACTAATTTGTTTGATAGTTGAATAATTACTCTGCCACTACCGGCTAGGTGCATTATTTCGCCTACCTCCTGCAATTAAAAACAATAAGCATCATATTCTTTTCATAGACTTCTGTCAACTTTACTTTAGCTAACAGCTAGAATTGATTTTATTTTGATTGTTTGGAACGTTTTGAAACTAATTTTTCTGAAATTTTGTTAAGAATTTTTGTCTTTGAAGATCCTTTTGGTAACACAATGTACCCCGACCTAACATATGGTCTTCTTGGAAATCTTACTTTGTCATCAGTTTCTGTGATTTCAAAACCTGCTGCTGTTGCTGCATCTGCTAATTCTTTTAGTGAAGGATCAAAAACACATTTTTCTTTTCCAAGCTTTCTGCCTTTAACTCTTGGTAATGTTTTATTGAAATAATCCAACCAGACTACGATATGTTCGTAATCCTTCATGAAATCACTTTAAGAGAATTGCGTTAACTATTCCGTTCTGTCCAGGTCTAGAAACCACTTTACATTTTCCTTCTTGTGTTTCTAATATTGCGCCTTTGGTTAT